>JAMCYY010000056.1 GCA_023473205.1 Patescibacteria group bacterium | reverse complement strand
GCCTTGGAAAAAAGAGCTGACCATTGAAAAAGAACTGGTCACCCAAACTGATGCTTTTCTCTTCCCTCAAGTTCCAGATTTTAAACCACTTACTTTTTTAGAAATCCAAAATCCCCAACTTTCGCCTGACAATGGAAAAATTATCTATACTATCCCCTTACCTGAGGAAGAGGCCGGAATTTGGGTGATGGATATTTCAGATTTTCTTTTTAATCTTAGCAGAGAACCCAGACAAATTGCTAAAAGCTACCCAGATTTAGATTTTAGTAAAGCCAACTTCCTCTGGTCACCAGACTCACGACAAATAATGGCTGAACTCAGTAATGCTGTCTATTATCTTCTTGATTCAAACCAATTAAATAGCAATCTTAGTGATTACTCTGCTAAAGTTTCAGAAACATTGAAACGTTGGCAAAATGAAGCAACTCTCCGCCAAAATGCAAAGATGAAAAAAATACCAGAAACAATGCAGCAGATTCTTGAACAAAGTGCTAATGAAATCAACTTTAGTCCTGACGGTAGCAAAATTTTATACGTGGCCACTGCTTCAGCCGTCATCCCTGAAAAAATAATTCCACCGGTTATGGCCGCCTCAACCCAAAGAGAACAACGAACCCTAGAACCGAATAAGACTTATGTTTATGACTTAAAGGAAGACAAAAACTTTTTAATCCCTTATACTTTATTGCCAAGCTTCACCCCAACACCAGCGAAAAAAGCCGTGGCCCAAAAGAAATCACCTACCCCCACTCCCACTCTTATTCTTGGCTCGCACCCCAAATGGTTCCCAACGAACCGCCATCTTTATTGGATTGAAAATGAAAAAGTTTTTGCCTGTGATTATGACGGAACCAACCAGACCATAATTTATTCTGGCCCATTTATTTCTCCTTTTGTTTTTGCCGCTCCCGGAGCCAACCGTTTAGTAATTTTAAGCCAAACCAATATTGACCAAAACACCAAACCTAATTTGTATTCGGTAAATTTAAGATAATCTTGCTGAATTGTTGAATTGCTATTTTTTATCCTAAATTACATCGAATTAACCCGAATTTTGAATAGTTTTTGTTTAGAATAATTAGGTTAATTTTTTCTCTTACTTAAAAAGTCCGGCTCCCGCCGGACTTTTTCCTGTCCCAAATAAAGCTTAACGAGGTGTAGGCGTGGCAGTAGGAGTTTTCAAGGGCAAAGACCAATCTTTAATTAGTTGAGTTTCTTCAATTTGATTAAACTTGGTATCCCAAATTCCCGTGACACGCAGACGGTGATTGATTGCTAAATCAAGAAAATTGACAACTTTTTCGCGCAAGTCAACTATTTTAGTTGCTTCATTAACAAAAACTGTCATTAACCCGCGGCCAGTATCAAGAACCAAAGATTTTTGCGTATTGTCGATTGATTTAACCTTGCCCCAAAAAGTTCCCTTTCTTTTTTCAATTGAAAGGTCACGTAAAACTTTAGTCTCTAAAGTGACACCTTTTTCAACCCAAGTGCCGCGGGCGGTAACTTGATGACCAGCTTTTAACTCAGACAATGAGGATTTTCCGCCAAATTTCCGTAAAATTTCCGTTTCATCGGTAATCTTCAGAATAATTTCCTGACCATTGGTCTTAACTTTAACCTCAGCCGGAATTGCAGTGCTGGAAACATTAACAATTTCCCCTTGTTTAATCCCAGAAGGCAAAAGAAAAGGAAATTGTTCTTTTAAACTTTGCCAAAAACTTTTCTTGACTTCCTGATTTTCTTTTTTAATGTCCTGACTAACACTCTTAACCATCTTATTGGTTTTTGCTTGGGCAGGCAAAGAGCTAAAAACAAATAAAAAGAACAATACTACTAGGAAAGTGGGGTTTCTCAGCATCTTAAAATATTTTTCACCTCCTCTCATTAAAGATCGTGAATTATTGTTCTGCTAGTAATACTCAAAAAATAGTCAAAAAGTTTCAATTGTCCCCAATAAAGAATTAATCCTTTTTCAAAAGTATGCTCAAGGAGACCGCAAAAATTATCACTAATACCAGAAAATACCCTATTTCCGCTAAAGGATGAGCTTCCAGGAAAGCTTGACTAACTCCGGTTTTATCGCTAAGCCACCCCTTGTCACTGTTCACCAGCAGCCAAAAGCCTTTAGTGTCAAGCAACTCGATTAAATAAACTATTTTTTTGATGACTAAAAACCCGGAAAACAAGGACACAATCCCTGCTGACAAAGAAATACGAATTTCCCATAGCCGTCTGATTTCCCTCTTAAAGATTTTCAGCATTAGTTCATCAGCTGACTCTTTCGGTTCAACTTCAGGCAAGGCTTTGATTAAATCTTTTAATTTATCAGACATAAAAATTATTTTTTAATTTTATATTAATTCCCTCAGTTCTTCTTTCATCTTCTCCTTCCCTCTTTTTAAATAAGTTCTCACAGTATTAAGGGGCAAACTTAGACTTTCAGCAATTTCTTTATACTTTAAATCTTGAAAATAATAAAGGTAAATCACTAGACGGTAATTAGGAGAAAGACTGGCAAAG
>JAMCYY010000018.1 GCA_023473205.1 Patescibacteria group bacterium | reverse complement strand
TTATCAGACTTTCCCAAAGAAATAACCGTTGGGCAAGGCGAAAAACGCGGAGCATAATGACTTGGAGTAAAAAATATATCCAATTTCTCCTTTTGAGTAAATAGTTTTATCGGTAAGGCTATCTGAGTCCAAAGTTTACCCGGGCCAAAAATTCGATATCGCCAACCTTTTTTTTCTTTGGGAAAGTCTGATAAGGGTTTATCTTTCAAATATATTAAATAGTCATTTTTATTATCAATTTTTTCCAGCTCTTTAATAACATTAAAGGCAAACTGCCCCACACCAACCCGGTTTTTTTCATTAGCCTCATTGCCATCAATTCCAATTAACATTTTATTTTCCTAATTTATAAATTAAAATTCCGTTATCCAAAGACCAGCGATCGATTATTTTTTGGGGGTTAAATTCCTTAATTTCCATAATGGATGAAGACAAAACATCTGCCTTTCCGGTTTCATCGATAACAAAAAGTATTTCGGCCTGTTGATAATTTTCCGGATACCAATCAAGTGCCCTCTTTCCACTAAAGCTTTCAACAAAATAACGATAATCAACAGCATTACGATCCCAACGGTCAACTTCTTTTTGAATAGTTGCCAAATTAAAAGCAGTTTTATCGCTAATATTTTCGGCAATCGTTAAGCCAACTTTTTTCAAATCATTTATGTCACGCCAACCAGGGATTAACACTGTAGTATAGTAAAGATGAAAAAAAACCACCCAAAATAAGGAAAAGCCTGCCACTATCCTTAAAAATTTATAATCCCAAATTTTCTTTGCCAAAAAGCCAAAAAGCAAAACTGGTGCAGGAAACAAAAAAAGGTAATAAAAAAAGAAAAATTTTCCACTATACATCCTTGAGGCAAAAATACCCCAAAGGATCCAAACCCAAAGCATAACCAAAGCCAAACGCATTTTTTTTTCTTTCTGAAGAACAAAAATCGTCATTATCAAAATTGTCAAAAAAAATAAAAGCCCCCACCACTGAAAAGATAAAGAAAAAGGTTTTTGTGCCACCACTGAAATCGGCTGAGAAAGAGCAAAAAGATCCTTAAATTGGCCTGAAAATTCTAACGGCGCGCCATAGCCAACCATAATTTTTCCTGAAATTAAAATCACAAAAATTGCAATTAAAGAAGTTAAAAAGGGCTCAAAAAAATTCCCTGTTGGCCCAACATGCCCCCCATCAAAAAAAAACATTTTTGCCTGACTAATAAGAAAAAAGTTATGCCTTAACTCAAAAACCAAAAGCGGACTAACAAAAAACCCCAACAATCCCAATCCCCCTAACAATCCTAATTTTCCAACCTTACCCTTAATCGCCCCCCAAAACCAGGTAAAGACAAAGAGCGGTAACAACGTCCAGGCCCCAAAATGCAAAGAAAGGCAATAACCATAAAAACCAAAAGCTAAGAGGAAATCCCTGGTTTTACCTTCTTGGTAAAACTGATAGAGAAAATAAAAAACAATGGCGATAAAAAATGGCAAAGTATTGGGATTCCAGGAACGGCGCGTTAATTCCACAATTAAAGGAGAAACAGCAAAAAGCCCGGCGCTGAAAAGACCGGCTGGTTTGCCAAAAATTTTATTACCAATAAAATATATTAATGGAACAGTTAGGACCCCGATCAAAGCTGAATAAATATCTACCCCGACCGGATTTAAGCCAAAAAGCCATAAAACCGGAGCAATGGTATAAAAATAAAAAGGCGGCAAATACATTCCCGGAAGCGAAGTTTGGGTACCCAAGAGACGAAATTCATGGTCAACAATCATTCGCTTAACAAAAAGGGCATCCCGTGACTGGTCATAAGTAAAAAACTGTAGTTTGTCAATGTTATAAAATCTCAGAACAGCCGCAATGATTATAAATATCGTTAAAAAAATTTCCTGCCAATACACCTTTAAAAATTTTGTCATTTAGATTTTGATTAAAAATTTAAAATTAAAAATTACTTGGACATCTTATATATCTTCTGCCCACTTTCTACTTTCCATGAGTTAATTATTTTTTTCGGTCTAAAGGCCTCCATCTCCATACCTCCAAGTTTCAAAGGTTCCTTAAGGTCACCCTCATCTACTAAGTATAAAACATTTGCCTCTTCATAATCAGTTTTTTCCCAATTACTCATTGGTACTTTATACCTTGCCTCAAGAAAATAACGGTATTCCAAACCATTATGGTCCCATCTTGCCTGGTCAGCCAAATTAGCAACAAGAGAAATTTTTCCTAACGAATAATCTTTGGCAATAAGTGAACCGACGGCAAGAAAATCGCTTTCTTTTCTGACCTCTCCGCTAATCCCTTTGGGAAAGAAAGACATTGTTGACAAAACAATCGCAAACGCCACCGACAATAAGGGATTAAATTTCCTTATTAATTCATTAAAGATAAAAGCAAGCAGAAATAAAACAATGGGAAAAAAGAAGGTATAATGATAAAAATAAAATGAAGATGAAGGGAAAGCTAATCTGATCAAAAAGCCGGAAATGACAAAACTTAAAAGTAACCTCAGTTTTATTTTATCCCCAGACAATGATTTAAACAAAAAAAATATCA
>JAMCYY010000011.1 GCA_023473205.1 Patescibacteria group bacterium | reverse complement strand
TAATAAAATAAGTGTTGGTTTAGATAAGGTTTTATTCCGTTTTAAAATGAAAACACCACAAGATCCTCGACATAAAATGAGAGAAAAAACAGTACAGTCTTTGTTCGCCCAAAGTTTTTCAAAGCAAAAAACAACAGATAAAAAAACAACTGAAATATTAAATCATCTTACTGAGATTGATAAAGTTATAGAAGATATTGCGCCTAATTTTCCAATAGACAAAATAAATAAAACTGACCTTGCTATTCTAAGACTTGCAGTTTATGAACTTCAAATTGAAAAAAAAGAACCTCCCAAAGTCATTGTTGATGAGGCAATTGAGCTTGCAAAAGAATTCGGCGGAGACACTTCACCGACTTTTGTAAATGGGGCTTTAGGAAATTTACTTAAAAAATAAAATGATACCAAAATTTAAAAATACACAACTAATGGATGAGGTTTTTACGCATAGATCTTATTTGAATGAGGCTGGAAAGGGTACTCAGTCAAATGAAAGACTTGAGTTTTTGGGAGACAGTATTCTTTCTTTTATTGTCTCTTCATATATTTTTAGAAATTATCCAAACCTAAAGGAAGGTGAACTCACGAATTTAAGATCAGTACTAACTAATACGCAAACACTTTATAGAATTTCGAAAGATTTAGGTATTGGTAAATATTTAAAATTATCGAAAGGAGAAGAGGAAAGTGGGGGAAGAGAAAGTGTAACTATACTTGCCGATACGCTAGAAGCACTAATTGGAGGATTGTATATGGATCAGGGGATTGATAAAGCTTATGATTTCGTTGAAGAAATCCTTTTGAAAAATATTGATAATATAATGAAAATTGAAGAGCTTAAAGACCCAAAAAGCAGACTACAGGAAATTATCCAAGAAAAACACAAAATTTCTCCGACATATAAAATACTAAAAGAAGAGGGCCCTGACCATTTAAAACTTTATACTGTTGGCGTGTATTTGAGTGACAAACTATTGGCTACAGGAACCGGCAGGTCAAAACAAGAAGCTGAAAAAGGGGCAGCAAAGATAGCACTTGAGGGTTTTAAAGTTGACTCAAGATCAGAAAAATGATATACTTTTGTATTGCTCAAAATAGTTAAATTGAGTTAAAAAATGTACTTTGAGCACAAACTTACTTAATCTATGGCAGTCGTAATAAGATTTTCAAAAATTGGAAGAAAAGGCGAAAGAAAATATAGAATTGTCGTCAAAGAAAAAAGAAGTAAAAGAGACGGAGATTCTATTGATATGCTCGGTTTTTATGAAAAGAAAGTTGGACAAAAGGTAACTAAAGAGATAGATCAAGAAAAATTAAAATATTGGATCTCAAAGGGTGCGATTGTTAGTCCTTCTGTAAAAAAAATTTTATCTAGTGAAAAAGCTTAATTTATGAAAGAACTCCTCTCCTACATATTGACTAATATTCTTGAGAACGAAAAAGACGTTGAGGTCAGTGAAGAAGAAAATGATGGTTTTGTGGTTTTGAAGGTATCAGTTCCTAAAGAAGAAATAGGCAAAGTTATTGGTAAAGGCGGTAAAACAATCAATTCTATTAAAAATATCCTGAAGATAAAAGCAATTAAAGAAGGAAAAAGAATCGACATTGAAGTTGTTGAAAAAAGCTAAGCATGTCCTTAAGTTTTTAAATTATGCTTATATCTATTATCACCCTTTTCCCCGAAATGTTCCAAGGTGTATTCGACTATTCAATTATTAAAAGAGCTAAGGAAAAAAAATTAGTTGAAATTAATTTGGTAAATTTGAGAGATTTTGGCATCGGAAACCATAAAACCGTGGATGACAAGCCATATGGTGGAGGCACAGGAATGGTTTTGAAAGTTGATGTTTTGGAAAAAGCTGTTGCCAACACAAAAAAAGGAATTAAATCTGAAAAAGTAATTCTTCTTGATCCAAAAGGGGAGGTATATGATCAAAAGATAGCTAAAAACTTCTCAAAGTTAGATCATTTAATTTTGATTTGCGGACGTTATGAAGGTTTTGATGAAAGAATAAGAAATTTTATTGATGCTGAAATTTCAATCGGTGATTACGTCCTCTCTGGTGGAGAAATACCGGCTATGGCAATTACTGATTCTGTTGTAAGACTTGTCAAAGGCGTGCTTCCTAAAGAGGAGGCAACTGTTTTTGAGTCATTTTCAGAGATAGAGAATCAAAAATTATTAGAGTATCCGCAATATACAAGACCTGAAGAGTATAAGGGCCTAAAGGTTCCAAAAGTTCTTCTTTCGGGGAATGAAAAGGAAATAAAGGAATTTAGGCAAAAAGAAGCTCTAAAGACTACGAAAAAAAGAAGACCAGATATCTTGAAAAGCAAATGAAGCTCCACAGGTTTACGCTCGTAATACCTTCTTTTGCTCGCAATTAGTACTTGCAAAATAATCCTATTTACTATTTTTTAACCATTCCTCAAGTGTTTTTAACAAGTTGATTTGAGCCGGGCTAATCGAATTAACTACCTCCTGTCTTGCCAGAGCGTTCAAATTATATGGTTTATAAAAGAAATTAACCTCATAAGTACCCCGTGATTGGGCGGTTCCCATTTTTTTTACTTCAGCAAGTGGGAGAGTTTTGTGGAGCTCATCAGAAAACTTTATCAAGTTTTTACTGTCGCCAGTTGCTTCCATAATAATAGAAACAGAGGGAGTTTTTGGCCCGGCTGTTTCCGGTTTGTCTTTACTATAAATATTGCCTAATTTTAGCGAGA
>JAMCYY010000051.1 GCA_023473205.1 Patescibacteria group bacterium | reverse complement strand
ACTCCCCAAAATCCCTTATTCCAAGTTTATCTAAAATAAACACGCGTTAATCCACTAATAGTGGACAAATGTTATAATCAATCCATTGAAAAACAGATTCAAGAAAAAATTAATCTTCCAGTGGCGGAAATAAATAATTCTTCAATTAAAACTGATTTTAAGGTAAATTTACGCCACTCTTTCACAAATTAAACATTCGTCCTACAAAAGCTCCTTAGGATTATTTTCAGGAAAGGAGGTGAAGATAATCAATGGGTAATTCAGAAGTAAAAATTGCCGATACTGTTTTAGGTATTTTTCCTGATCATGATAAAGCTGATAGCGCCGTGAATGATTTGCAAAAAGCAGGTTTTGAAACTAAAGATATCTCAATTATCATGCGCGGTCCAGAGGATGGCGGAGTTGTCACCAAAAAGCCAAAGACCACTCTTGTTGGGGGTGTAGTTAAATATGCTGAACAGGGTGCTGGTACCGGAGCTGTTATTGGGGGATTGGCAGGTTTGCTTATCGGTATTGCTGCGGTTGCTTTTCCTGGTTTAGGCTTTGTTCTTTTTGCAGGTCCGCTGGCGGCGGCTTTAGGTTTAGGTACCGCTGCCGCGACTACTGTTACCGGAGCGATTGCCGGAGCCGCTGGAGGAGGACTGATTGGTGCTTTTACCGGACTGGGGCTTCCCGGCAAAGAGGCGGCGCAGTATGCCGAAAGACTTAAGTAGGGAGGAGTGGTTGTTGGGGTTAGTCTGAAGACAGAGCAAGAAACTGAAGTCACGGGAATTATGGAAAAGAATGGAGCAGAGCAGGTGAGACTGATTCCAGTGAAGGGATAAGCTTTAAGGCAGGTAAAACTATTGTGTTCTCATTATCTTTAAATGAGAAGATGGTTTTGCTTGCATTTTTGGACTAATTTTTTTGTAATTGTTTCGGGTATCAAATTTGCCAAAAAAGTAGAGTAGGAGTCATTTACTAAAGCTATTAGTTAATTAGGCGGCGAGAAAGATAGTGGAGAGACCAACAAAAATTAAATCCAAGCCGACAAAAATGCCAATAAAAATTGCTCCGGAAACCGGAAAATGAGTTAATAAGATTAGGCCTAAGATAAAAGTTAACAGTCCGGAAAATAATGACCAACCCCAACCACTCGGATGATTGAAAAAAGAAATTACCAGGCGGAAAGCGCCAATAACCAAAAAGTATAAACCTAAAAGGATAGTTATCGTGGCAATGCCAATTCCTGGACTGAAAATAAGGAGAAGACCTAAAATAATCCTCAAAATACCCGAAACAAGATGCAAGGCAAAATTTCCTTGTTCTCGGCCAGTAAATGTCCTAATCAGTTCCACAACTCCCGCAATTAGCAAAATCCAGCCTAAAAGGGCAATGACAATTAGTGAGGTTACAACTGCCGAACCTAAGGCAATTAAGCCGAGGACAATCAAGACAATCCCTAAGAGTACTAACCAGCCGTTACTTTTATGGTCTTCCATATTAGGCCTAATCTAGGAAATTAAGTTGAGCGCCTATTAAGAATTTGGGAATTATTGTGTAAGAATATGACTCTTAGCGCTTTCAAATTTCATACCTGATTTGAACATCTGAAGTCATTTTCAGGTTTAGACTCGGGTTAGAAAGGAGGTGAGTTAGATGAATCGAAGAGACGCGATCAAACAAGAAGCCGTTAAAGCGCAAGATAGTGCTGACGATTTAAGAAGTATTGTCGCCAAAATGGATCCGGAAACAAAGAGTCGGGTTCAAAATGATTTGGACACCATTAGGGAGAGTGTGGGTAATATCCGAACCATGCTTCAGGAAGCAGGTAGTGAGGAAGTATAAGGGTAAACCAGAAATTTGGGCTGGCTTTTAGCTGGCCCAAGTTTTTTTCAACTTAAAATGTTTTATCGTATCTTGGTTTCTATGACGAAAAAGAATAAAATATTACTTAACATCTTTTTAAGATGTTAATGAAATGATAAAAGCAATAACCTTTGATCTTGACGGTGTTTACTTTCCCAATGGAAAGGCGAATTTCATTATGACTTTAGGCGAACTGGGAATATCAGAAGAAGAGGCCAAAAGAGTTTTTCTAAAGAGTGATCAGATGAACCAGTTTTATAAAAATGGCAAGATGACTGATGAAGAGTTTTGGACTTGGGCCGCTAAAGAATGGCAATTAAACAAATCACCAAAGGAATTAATTGATTTGTTAGTTAATGGTTATGATGTTGATGAAAGGGTCACGGAAATAATTAAAAAAGTTAGGGCAAATGGTTATAAAACCCTGATTTGTTCAAACAATTTCAAGGCGCGAATTGATGGTCTTCAAAAAAAAATTGAATTTTTAAATGACTTTGATGCTTGGGTGTTTTCTTTTGAAGTCGGAGTCAGCAAACCTTCACCAGTTATTTTTCAAGAATTAGTTGAGAGAGCTGATGTTCCCGCTGAAACAATTGTCTTTGCAGACGATAACCCTGATAATTTGGCAGGTGCTAAAGAAGTTGGCATCGAGACATTTTTATATGAAGGCTTTGATAAATTTATGCAAAAACTTGTAGAATTGGGGGTAAAAATATAAATGTATAACCACGCGCCAAAAGATTATAAATGCCCGATTTGTTTAGGAGTCCAGGGAGTAGAAAGTGACGCTACCATGCTTAAACAAGCAGACTTAATTTATAAAGATGATTTAGTTTCGGTTTTTATCAATTCTTTTTTTATCAATGGCAATGAAGGCCATTTTATTGTTGTCCCAA
>JAMCYY010000004.1 GCA_023473205.1 Patescibacteria group bacterium | reverse complement strand
TAATGATAAAAATAAAATGAAGATGAAGGGAAAGCTAATCTGATCAAAAAGCCGGAAATGACAAAACTTAAAAGTAACCTCAGTTTTATTTTATCCCCAGACAATGATTTAAACAAAAAAAATATCATCGCCGAAACAATTCCCAAGCCGCTAATAACCTTAACCGCTTGAATAATTGAAGAAAAAATTCCATTTGCTAAAAGGCTTGTTTGATCAAAAAGGAGAATGTGTGAAGGATTAATCGTGATATTTTGCTCTTGGTTCAAACCAGTAATCAGAGTAATTGGCATTTTAATCAAATCAACAATTATCTTAGGAACCCTTTCCAACAAAAAGTATCCCGGAAATAAACCTGGTTGCCTGTCAACAAACATGGCGAAAGCTTTGAGATTAGGGAAATTATGTCTCAATTCGAAAGCAAGAAGAGGAGAAATAAAAATAAAAAAAACCACTAAAGATAGCCAAAACAAACGGCTTTTCCAATTTGTTTTTAATTCTTTGAAAAAAAGAAAAATCAGTAGCGGAGTAAAAACAAAAAATGAATAATGTAAATTTAAAGCCCAGGAAAAACAAAAAGCCGCCAGCAAAAGATATCGCGGTTTTTTTTGTAAAAGATATCTTTCAAAGGCCAAAAAAAACAAAAGAGTGAAAAGGTAAATTGTATTAGGATTCCAGGCGTGGCGTGAAGATTGAACAAGATATGGATTAAAAGCAAAAACAATGCTAGTAACCAGGGCGGTTTTTTTTTCAAAAAAATCCTTAACCACCAGGTAAAATACTCCTAAGGCCAAAGTTCCTAACAAAGCCGTATAAATGTCAGGACCAATCAAACGATAGCCAAATCCCCACAAAAAAGGAATTAAAGAATAGTAATAAAATGGGGGAAGAAAAATCCCGGGAGCAAGGACTGTCGGCCCGACTAAGGTAAATTTATGGTCAATAATAATTTTTTTTATGATTAAATAATCCCTGGCTTGGTCATAAGAAAAAAACTGACGGGAATCCAGTTGCCAAAAACGGATGATTCCTCCCAACAAAAAAACAAGCAATAACCAAAATTTTTCATTATGGAGGAGATTCTTTATTTTTTTCATCAGACTAAAGAGTGATAAACCTCTAATGTTTGCAGGGCAGTTTTTTCCCAACTAAATTCACCAGCTCTTTTAAAGCCTTGCAGGATTAAGTTTTCCCGAGTTTTGTCATTACGGCTAACTTTTGACATTGCCTCAGCAATTTCTTCCGGTTTTTCTGGATCAAAAAACAAAGCAGCATCTCCGGCAATTTCTTTCATTGAACCTATATTTGAAGTAATTACCGGACAGCCGCAACTCATTGCCTCTAAAATTGGTAAACCAAAACCTTCATAAAGTGAAGGGTAAACAAAGGCTTTAGCTCCACTATAAAGGCAAGCCAATTCCTCCTTCTCCACCAATCCCAAAACTTTCGCTCTATCCTCCAACTTTGCACTTTGTTTACCCTGTAAGGGCACTTTGCACTTTGCACTGTCCTCTCCCCAGCCATATTTACCCACAATTACTAAGGAGAGATTTTCTTGTGCTCCGGCAATTTCTGAAAAAGCCATCAAGGCTCGATCTAAATTTTTTCTTGGTTCCCTGGTTCCCACGCATAAAAAATATTCTCCTTTAATACCGTATTTTTCCTTAACATCCCTAACTTTCCCAACATCTCTGACCGAATAAAAAGGATCAGCCGCTTCATAAATAACCTTAATTCTTTTTTCCGGAATTTTTAAAATCTCCTGGATATCATTCTTAGTGGTTTCAGAAACTGCAATCACAAAATCATTATCTTGCTTAACAAAGTGAAGTTTTCTTTTTTGATTGGCTACGATATCATGCCCACCGCGGGGAGAAAAAGTCTCAGGATACTTAAAGATTGCTAAGTCATGAATCGTGGTCACTTTGTTGACGGCTGCTGGCGGTTCCAACCAATCAGAAGTATGAAAAACATCCACCTTACCAATTAAATTTTCAATGGCAAAAAGATGGACTCCATTCCACAAAAACTCTAAAATTTTTGGTGGTAAAAAAGTAAGTCTTGGTTTGATATTTTTTGCAGACAATCCTCGGAGATAATCTCTTAATAATTTTTGGTTTCTTAAGGAAGAACCAAAAAAGAAAAATTCTTCTTTTTCTCCGGCTTTCACCAGCCATTTAACTAATGACTCCGTGTATTTCGCAACACCGCTCCCTTGATAAACAAGTTGGCTAATATCAATACCAATCTTCATTCTTTTGAAACTCCCAAATAGAGATTTGATTAAAACTTATCTCTTTGATTTTACTATAATTTTGTCTTTTCAGTTCGTTTAAAATTTCTTCCTGAGGATCAAATAATAAAGTTAGGTACCGAATATAAAATATCTTCTCCCTCAAATTCCCCATATTCCCCAAATCCCCTACTTTGGCTATCCCTTGACTTCCGCTAATTAAGTTTATTCTCTTAGCTTGATCATAATATTTTATTGGCCAATCAGAAGTTGAAGAAGGCAAAATCACGGTTTTTTCTTCTTTGATCAAAAACTTCACAACCCCCCGCCAATCTTCCCGCTGAAAATAAGGCTCCCGGTAATAAACTATTAAAGAAGCAAGGTTTATCGTTAAAATTAAAGTAGTTAGCAAACCTTGCCAAAGTTTTTCTTTGATGGTCATTAGCCCTAAAGCTAAGAGTAAATAAAATGCAGGCAAACAAATTAATAAACGGAAAGGTTGATAATTGGGAATTT
>JAMCYY010000068.1 GCA_023473205.1 Patescibacteria group bacterium | reverse complement strand
TAATGCTTCAGAGGTTGTGGTAACAGGTAAAAAAGAAACTGACAAATATTATTATCATTATTCTGGTTATCCGGGTGGTCTTAAAAAAACTTCCGTTTCTGAATTAAGGGCGGTTCACCCAGAGAGGATTATTCTTGCTGCAGTTTCCAATATGTTGCCTAAAAACAAGCTACGTCAAGAGTGGCTTAATAAGCTTCACGTCTTTGCCGAAGGCAAGCATACCTTTGAAGATAAATTTAAGAAAGCAAAAAAAGTTGAGGAGAAAAAATGAAAAAAGAAAGCAAAAAAGAATTTATTTCCGCTGTTGGCCGCCGAAAGAGAAGTGTTGCCAGGGTGAGACTTTATTCTGGTAAAAGCCAATCATTGGTTAATGATTTACCTATCGGCGAATATTTTAAAAATATTTCCCCAATTTACTTTTTTAAACCTTTTGAAGTTACTCATACGACTGGTAAATATTATGCTACAGCAAAAGTTGAAGGCGGTGGCAAAAAAGGCCAATTAGGGGCTTTTCTTTTAGGTCTAAGCCGGGCTTTAGTAGAATTTAGCCCGGAAAACCGTCAGGTTTTAAAACCTTTTAATTTGTTGACCCGTGATCCTCGAGAAAAAGAAAGAAGAAAATTTGGCTTAGCGCAAGGAGCGCGGGCGAGAAAACAATCACCTAAGCGATGATGTTCAAAAAAATCTGCCTATTTTTTATTTCTCTTGGTACCCTGTACTTTGTATTTGGTACTCCTGCTTATGCAGTATGTCCTGTTTGTACCATTGCCATTGGTGGCGGAGTATTGCTGTCCCGTTATTTAGGAGTTGATGATTTAATTATTGGGGTTTGGATTGGCGGCCTGATTCTTTCACTTGGTCTTTGGACTGCTTCATATCTTAAAAAAACTTACGTTAAAGGCCAAAAATGGCTTATCACTGCTTTTTTGTGGGTTACGACAATTTTAGGCTTAAAAGAAGCTAAACTTTTGGGTCATCCCCTGTGCAAAATTTTCGGATATGATAAACTACTCGTGGGAATTATTAGTGGAACAGTTGCTTTTCTTTTAGGTTATGGTTTGGATCAACTTTTAAGGAAGATGAACAAAGAGCCAGGGAAAGCACTTTTTCCTTATCAACGGGTAGTTTGTCCGGTGGGACTTTTATTAATTGCCACGCTTATTGCTTGGAGAGTTTGTGTGTTGGTAAAATAAAAAATATGGATGATATTCAAAAATTACTTAGTAAAGTAAAATCAGTTGAAAAAGGCGAGAAACTAGACCTCTCTTCAGGGGAAGATCTTTCTGTGGCTATTATGAATTTAATTTCCATTGAAGAGCATCTTTTTTTCTCTAGTCAAAAAACTGGCAACGGAAAGTATATCGATCTTCTAGACCAAGTTAGAGAAATGAGAAAGAAATTACTGCAAAAAATTATTAAGAACCCCGAAGGAGAAGAATGGTGTATCTCTAAGCATTTATTGGCTGGCTGTATGAGAATCATGGAAGTGGGGACAAAGAGTTTAACCAAAGGTGACAAAAAAGATGCCGAAGAATATTTTCAAATGGCTTATTCTTTATATGAACTTTTTTGGGGTATAAATTTAAAACTTTTAAATAAAGCCGATTTAGAAAAAGTCACTCCAGAAAATGATGATAGTAAGACTACTCATAACTTCATGGGTAAATTAGGCGAAGTTCTCAAAAAAGCCATTGATTGCTGCCGTGAATGAGATTATATAAATTCGGATTTCGATATTCGAATTTAAATCAATCAATATGAAAAAGATAATCTTGATTATTATTTCAATCGCCGTTTTATCGGGTGGATACTATTTCTATTCCCAATTTTCCGGACCGGTCCCCAATGCAAAAGAAGAAAGGTATGTGGTGAAATTGGGGACAAAGGAAGAAGAAATTGTTGCTGACCTTATCGCGGAAGGTTTCCTTAAGAACAAAAAGATTTTTAATTTAATTCTAGATTTTAAGGGTTGGCATAAAAATTTACAGCCTGGTTCATATTTAATTTCCAAGGGCATGAATGCCTATCAGTTAGCTAAAGTTTTAGCTCTTAAGCCATACCAAAGATGGGTTGTTATTTTACCGGGAAAGAGGAAAGAACAAGTAGCTTTAACTTTGAAAAAAGCTTTATCCTGGCCAGACAACAAAGTGCAGGATTTTATTAAAGAGGCTGAGGAAGGTTATCTCTACCCGGACACTTATTTATTTGATGTGGATTTTGAGGCAAAAGAGGTGGTGCAAAAGTTTAAAAATAATTTTAATGAAAAATTTACGGCTAAATTGCAAAATGACCTTCTGGCTCAAGATATTCGCAATGATACCGCTTTAAAAATTGCCTCACTAATTGAGAGGGAAAGCGGAGGGGAAGAAGATAAGCCAATTATTGCGGCGATTATTTGGAATAGGCTGGAGAAAGGCATGCGCTTGGAAATTGATGCTACGGTTCAATATGCGATTACCTCTGAAAAACTTGCCCAGATTATTGATTATGACCAAATTAAAGATGATTTTTCTTTTTGGTCTTCTTTACCTCCGAATACGGTTAAAAAAATCATTTCACCCTATAATACGTACTTAAATGAAGGCTTACCGCCTGGTCCAATTTGTAGCCCAAGTATTAGCTCAATTGAAGCGGTAACTTACTCAGCCCAAACTAAGGCTTTATATTATCTTCACTCTCCTGACAAAAAAATCCACACGGCCAATATCTACCAAGAGCACCTCAAGAATATTGAGAAGTATCTGAAATAAATGATATATGTCCTACTTCGTCGGACGATAATATAAAGCCTTAGTTTGGGCTGAGTAAG
>JAMCYY010000098.1 GCA_023473205.1 Patescibacteria group bacterium | reverse complement strand
AAGTTAAAAGTTAAAAATTGCAATTTGTGTTTCAAATTTTTTGGAACGTTTTTCCGTTTTAAACTTTTAATTTTTAATTTATTTTCCCCTTACCCGTTTCTTACCTGCTTCATATTATTTTCTAAACAAAAAACAGGATAAATGAATGAAAGTTATTATCTAATTATTAAAAGGAGGTTAAAATGGGAATTTTGTTAGGAATTTTCGCTGATCCGAGGCAAGCAGACGAAGCTGTCAACGAACTGCGGGATACTGGTTTTAGACAAGAAGATATTTCGGTAATCATGCGGGAGGGTAAAGTTGTTGCTGTTCCTGAAGGAGGAAGAGGAGCAGAGATTGCCCGTGATACTGTCACGGGAGTGACAACTGGAGGAGCGATTGGTGGAGTCGCGGGTTTAATTATTGGGATTGCGGCAATTACTATCCCTGGAATTGGCGGCTTATTAGTTGCTGGTCCTTTAGCGATTGCCTTAGGTTTAGGCGAAATTGGGGCAACTACTTTTGCCGGTGCTGTTACCGGAGCTGCTGCTGGGGGATTAATTGGGGCTTTAGTTGGAGTTGGGGTGCCGGAAAAAAAAGCTAAGATTTATGAAGAAGCAATTAGAAAAGGCCAAATCTTGCTTTCTGTAACGACAACAGCGGAAAATGAAGCGATTGCTAAAGATATCATTGAAAAACATGGAGCCTCTCAGGTTTGTAATATTGCTGAAAACAAGTAAATGATAAGGCTTTTGTGAAGGGAGGTGAGAAATATGGATCAACAAAAAGTTGACGAGATGAAAAAATATTTAGAGGATGTCAGTTGGCCAGCACGTCCAGAAGACATTGCTAAACAAGCAGAGAACGAAGATGCACCCAATGATGAAATACAAATGTTAAAGCAATTACCTGATCGAGAGTATCAAAATCCCAATGAAGTTATTGCTGAAATTACTAAGAGGATGGAGGAAGGTGCCGCAATGTAATTAATTTTTAATAGATTACTAAAAGCAGGAGGGCCAAAAGCCTTCCTGTTTCCTGTTTAAAAGTGAAGAATTCCTAAACCAATTAAACCGACAATGATTAAATAAATCCCTATCAAAACTGAGAGCAATTTAGGGTTAATTAAAATAAGAATGCCAAAAATTAAAGACAAAAGTGGACTAAGGTGATTTACGGTAAAGTTTAAAGCCATTTTTTCTCCTCCTTTATAACGATCATAACAAAATTTTTTTTAAAAGGAAAGTAATTTTAGGTTTGGAATGAAAGTAAGGCTAATAAAAAATTATTATATTCTTCATCTTTAATCCTGTAAGAAAAAGTTAATTTTTTCTTAAAAAAACTTGACAATGGTAACAAAATGTTCTATATATATTTTATATCTGGTTCTGCCCAAGGACATCCTTGGATTTTTTTTTGAAATGAAACCTGATAAAAAAATAAATTTAATTGGTATCGAAAACTTATAGCCAGTCCTTCTAGGGCTGGTTTTTTGATGGAAAGACTAATTTTTATTAGTCAAAGAAGAAGGGGGGTGAAAAGAATAAATGAGAAAAATACTTATTAGCCTTTTGGTAATTGGTGTTTTAGTTACCTCAACCGCCGGTG
This sequence comes from Patescibacteria group bacterium, assembly GCA_023473205.1. Classification (GTDB taxonomy): domain Bacteria; phylum Patescibacteriota; class Microgenomatia; order UM-FILTER-40-11; family UM-FILTER-40-11; genus JAMCYY01. The sequence goes on along the minus strand of JAMCYY010000098.1, from coordinate 1,267 downwards.
CAACCAGTGCTTATTTTAGTGATTCTGTTACTTTAACTGGAGTGACTGTCGCTTCTGGAAATGCTAATTTGAAGATTAACAACTTAGGATCTTCAGGTTGGATTGAGGCCTTAACACTAAATTACAGGACAGAGTGGGCAACCAGATGGGATGCCGGTGGATGGTTTAGGGATTATTTCTCTGGAGAAAATCCAGTTGAATGGTATCCTGGGTTGCAAATTGGCGACGGATTTTACTTGGGCAACTTTAGCCTTTCCAGAATTGGTTTAAATCCGGTAATTAGCCTTTTGAATTACACTGAGAGCAAAACCAATATGCAAGATTATTTCTTGCTTAAAATTACTGGAGGAGGAACCGATTCGGGATGGCAGACTTTGAGATGGTGGGGAACTCATCCTTTAACTCTTCCCACTATTGCTTGGTGTGCATCTCCATCTTGGTCCACTTGTGGAACCATGGGGGTCGAAGCAACTTTGAAAATGGACACAGCTGCTGATAACACCATGGCTGATGGAACTTTGAGTTTTGATTTGAAAGTTGACGCAACTCAAGCTCATTAAGATTTCTGTGTTTAGAAAAGTTGCGCAAGAGTTTAAAAAACTTTTGTGCAACAGCCTAAGCTCAGAAATATTTTATGAAAAAACTAAAACTTAAAACAATCAATTTTATTAAGAAAGTTAAACTAAAAAAAATTGGCAGTTTGATTTATGGTCTGATTATTTCGGTATTAGTGATCATTGCTTTAGTGGTTGCTTCCTCTGCCTTTAATATTCCTAGCGGAATTAAATTTTATACGGTTCAAAGCGGATCAATGGCGCCAGCGATTTCGACTGGAAGTTTAGTTGTTGTTAAACCTTTTAATGACTATAAAGAAAGGGACATTATTACCTTTAAATCAGAAAAAGATAGAAATAATCAACATCCTTTATATACAGTTACTCATCGGATTAAAGAAATCTCTCCGAGAGAAAACGATATTTATTATGTTACCCAAGGTGATGCTAATAATTCTTCTGATCTTGATTTGACTAAAAAAGATTTAGTTTTGGGAAGAGTGATCCTTTCCATTCCGCTTTTGGGATATCCTGTTTCTTTTGCCAAGACAAGGGAAGGTTTAATTTTTTTAATTGTCATTCCCGTGACTTTGATAGTTTATAGTGAACTTATTTCCATCAAAAATGAAGCTTTGAGATTAATTGCCGAGAGAAAGAAAAGAAAATTAACTTTGAAGGAGAAAATTGAAGAAAAAGTGGGAGAGGAAATCGGA
>JAMCYY010000087.1 GCA_023473205.1 Patescibacteria group bacterium | reverse complement strand
TAGGTAAGGTAGGAGAAATCAGTGATGAAGTTTTAAAAAATTTTGACATTAACCGAAAAGTAGCTTTCCTTGGGAAAGGTAAATATGGTCAATCTCGAAAATTTTAATTAAATTTAAGCCAATATTTTTCTTAACGACCTCCAGCAAACTTGGAATGAGTGAGGTTCGCAAATAAACCCATTCAGTTGAGAGAGGATTAGCAATTTGCAAGAGTCCTTCAATTGGATTGGTTGCCTTTTTAAGATTTTCTTCACTCGTCATCGAGTAAGTTGGTGTTTCAGTAAAGCCCAAAGCCTTCATTTTGTTTTTCAGCTCTTTTTCAAGCAAAAGTATGCTTGGCGAAGATTGAGGAAAACTAATTGGCGGCAAGTTGTTGGGTAAATTTTGATAACCGTAAATTCTGGCAATTTCTTCGACTAAGTCTTCGGAAATACTGATATCTCCGTAACGCCAATGAGGGACGCTTACCGAAAATTTTTGTTTTTTTTCATCAAGTAAAACCTTAAAGCCTAAACTTTCTAAAATTTCTTTTGTTTCCGGAAGTTTTATTTCAATTCCGGTAATTCGGTCAATTAATTTTTTTTCTAAATTAATTTTTCTTTCTTTTGCCGGATTAGGATAAATATCAAAAATTTTACTGGCAACTTCACCTTCAGTCCAATCTTTAAAAAGTTCAACTGCCCTTTTCATTGCCACCGTAACCCCTTCAGGGTCAATGCCTTTTTCAAAGCGGCTGGCTGCTTCAGTCCGGAAAGCTAAAGCTTGGCAAGCACGGCGGATACTTAACGGGTCATAGGTTTGGATGAAAAGGAGCACTTTTTGGGTTTTTTCATCAACTTCTGAATTTTTTCCTCCCATGATACCGCAAAGATCAATAATTCTTCCTTCGCCGTCCTCAATAATAATTGCTCCCGGAGAAAGTAATCTTGTTTGGCCATCAAGCGTTGTGATTTTTTCTCCGGCTTTTGCTTGGCGGACAATCATTTTTGCTTTGAGAATTTTGTCATAGTCAAAAGTATGCATGGGCTGGCCCAGTTCCAGCATCAAATAATTGGAAATATCAATGACATTGTTAAGACTTCTAATCCCAGAAGTTTCTAATCTTTTTTGGACAACTTGCGGAGAAGGTTTTATTTTTACCTGGTCAAAAATTAAAGCAGTAAAACGCGGGACAAGCCAGTTTTCCGTAATTTTAACCGTCAGCGGCAATGATTCTTTGGGAGTGAAAATTTCTTTATTTGTTCCTGAAATAGGCAACAATTTTGCCTTTAGACCATAACGAGGTAAAACTGCAGAAAGTTCTCTGGCAATGCCATAAACTGAGAAAGCATCCGGGCGGTTGCTTGTTACCTCAATATCGTAAAGGAAATCTCCCTCCAGAGGGTTAACTTTTTCAACTGACTGGCTGGATAAAGACAAATATTTTGAAATTTCCTCTGGCTTGGCCGGAGTTTCCAGATATTCCCTTAACCAGGAATCAAGAATTTTTATGTCCATATTTTTTAAAATTCGAAATTCGTTTACCCTGTAAGGGAATATCGAAATACGAAATTCATATTTATAGTATTAAAATTGATTCAAAAATCTAAGGTCGCCTTCAAATAATAATCGAATGTCGCCAATGCCATATTTCATCATGAGTACCCTTTCAACTCCCCAACCAAAAGCAAAGCCAGTATATTTTTCCGGGTCGATACCACCGTTGCGTAAAACATTAGGATGAACCATGCCTGCCCCGCCAATTTCTAGCCAGCCTTCTTTACAAACACGGCAAATTTCACCGCTGGCGGTTTTGCCGGTACCTAAGCACCCGGAACAAGAAACATCAACTTCAAAAGACGGCTCAGTGAATTGAAAGTGATAGGGCCTGATCCTGGCTTTGCGTTCAGGACCAAAAAATTGTTTAAAGAAATAATCCAAAGTACCTTTTAAGTGAGTAATATTAATGCCTTCATCAACTACCAGTCCTTCAAATTGATAAAACATGGTGGCATGAGAGATATCTGATTGACGGCGGTAGCATTTGGCGATATTTAACATGCGGAGAGGAGGTTTTTGAGCTTCCATTTCGCGTAGTTGTCCGGAAGAGGTATGAGGAGTTAAAAGTCCACGGCCATATTTAGGACTATTAAGATTGGCAATAAAATAGGTTTCCCATTCATCCCGCGCCGGGTGATTTTCCGGAAAATTTAAGCCGCCAAAAGCATACCAATCCCATTCAACTTCAGGATATCTGACTCTCTTAAAGCCAATTTTAGCAAAAATATCAGTAATTTCATTGATGGTTTGCGTAACTAAGTGAAGGTGACCGATTTCTGGTTTCTTTCCTGGCAAGGTTAAATCAAACCATTCTTCTTTTTTGCCTCCCAATTTTTCTTGCGATTGGGAAAGAACCTCTTCAATGGTTTGTTTGGTTTCATTAATGAGTTTACCAATCGAGCCGCGGTCTTCAGGTTTAAGCTTAGGAATTTCTTTGGTTAGTTCATTAATTTTGCCGGATCGGCCCAAAAATTTCGACCTAATTTCTTCCAAGGTTTTTAAATCATTGGCTTCCAAAACCTGGCCAATGGCTTCATTTTTAAGATTAGTGATTTGGTCTTTAATCATATATAAGGCTGAGAGTGTGAGGTGTGAAGTGTGTCGAGAAGTGAGGATGGGAAGTTGGTTAAAAAATTTAACTCACCCTCACATCTCATCCTCGACTCATTTCTCACATCTCATCCTCACTCAATTCCGTAATTAAATTAATTATACAAAAAAACACACCCTAAGGTGTGTCAATAAATCACTTTTTATTTAAAAGCTAATAGCAAATGGCTAATAGCTAATAGTCAATCAAGTGCTCCGCTTGAGCGACACACCTTTTCGCTTTAACGATGCGAATCTCGGA
>JAMCYY010000062.1 GCA_023473205.1 Patescibacteria group bacterium | reverse complement strand
CCTCTCTAAGTTCATAAAGAATTTCCACCGAGTCGTTGACTCCAACCAGAAAAACTGACTGGCTGCCGACCAAGGCCAAGGAAGTCTTGCGAAAACGGTTAACGACTTTAATAACTTCAGGGGTGATTTCTGCCGGATGATTAACATGTAACATTAAATAAGGATTTTTAACTTTAGCTAAAAGTTGATAATGCCAAGGCTTAATCGCTTTAGGATTACTAATGGGTAACCGGGTGCCTAAGCGGATAATATCCAGAGAGCCTTCTTTTTGTAACTTAGAGAGGCCATTAAAAATTTTTTCCAAATAAGCTTGGGGAGCAATTAAAGGGTCACCGCCTGAAACCAAAATTTCATTGATTTCCGGATGTGATTCTAAATAATTTAAAACTTCTTTTATTTCTTCTTCAGTTAAAAAAGGCGCTTGCGCCATGGCCGCCTGAGAGTCAGTGCATTCATTTTTTCCCAGGCCAACTTCCCGGCCTCTGGTGCAAAAGCGGCAATAAGAACCGCAAAAACGGGTAACGGTCCAGAGAACGCGACCGTAATAAATAACTTTGCCATTTTTATCAATTTGGCCGCGGTATTTATAAACCAAGCCAGGGGCTACTTCGTGTTCATCCTCAGCTAAAGGATCAGTAATCCCATCGTTCCAGAGTTTTTTTTCTTTTTCCGGTTGGGCAATAAATTGCAAGCCGATTGGTCCTTTTTCGCCGCCGGTTTTTTTTATTAAATTAATTAAGTATGAAGGAATAACTTCTGGTAAGCCTCCATGGGGCAGCATCACTAAGCTTCCTCTAGGGGTTATAGATTTACTTTTCTTCGTCGCCATTATCAACAATCGGCAGGAGTTTTCTTCCTTCCGAATCCCTTACAGTATTTAATAAAAGCCGTTTAAGGATATCAAAAAAAGAAACGCCGTATAAATCTAAAATATTGGCAATTGCACATTCTGCTTCTTTAGGCCCAAAAGCCGGATTACTGTTGGCATCAACGAAATAATACCGGCCGGAAGCATCCATGCGGATGTCAAACTTGCCATAATCAGACATTTTGGTGACTTCAAAAGCTTTTTTGACAAATTCCTGGAGCAAAGGGTCACTGTATTTTTGATAATGAAAAGCTTCTTCTTCATTTTCTGTCCATTGATCCTCAAAGGTCGCAAAGACAAATTTTTCTTTTGGTTTGGTAAAAACTTTTTCACCAAAATAAACCTTGGTATTTAAGCCTTCCAGGAGGATGGCGGTTATTTCCCGTCCGGCAATAAATTCTTCTACTAAAACCGGTTGTTTATAGGTACTTATTAAAAATTTTAATCTTTCCCGTAAATGTTTTTCATTTTCTGAGACAGCATTTTTATTAATTTCCACGGCGCCATGAATTTCATTTAATTTTGAAATAAAAGGAAAATGCATGGTCGGGTCAATCGGATCATTGGGCGAGTTGAAAAGCTGGATATGGGGAACCGGTATACCATTACTTTCTAAAAGTTTTTTGACCATAAATTTGTTGTAGGCCATGGATTCCCCTAAGATGCCTGCTCCAGTGTAAGGCAGTCCTAAAAATTCAAGAATTCCGGGAATTGTTGACGCTAAATATTCGTTACCGCGAACCGAGCCAACTAAGTTGATCACTGCTTCCGGCTGGTCAGTAATAATTTGCGTCATTGCCTGAGGGGTACCAGGGTAGAGAAGAGGTTTGATGCCCATTTTTTCTAAATAACCGGCAATTAGTTTCGCATCACGCAGAGCATCTTTTTCCGTTAAATATTGCTCTTCAGTTGGGAAGTACTCCCGCCGGACATCACTGTAAATTAAACCGACAGTTTTCGGAAGATATCGTTCATTTTTATAACTTTGAGAGGCTTGGATTTACACGGATTTAGGCACCCTTCGACTTTGCTCAGGGTAAACTATCCAAACCATTACTGACGTGTTTACCCTGTACCTTCTTGGTACAGGGCACACGGATTAACACAGATTAAATTATTTTTTATTTATATATTTTATACACAAAAAAAATTAACTAATTAGAAATTATTAATCATTCATTTTTAATGTCAAGAGGGAGATTGAGAATAAGATTAAGATTGAGGCTAAAAAAAAGAGGTAAGGGAAAAATAATTTTCAATTTTCATTTCTCCCTTACAGGGTAAACAATTTTCAATCAATTTACATTTAATTAATTTTTATTTTTTTAAATTGAAAATTTAATCAGACTTGGATAATTTTAGTATTTCTTCAAAACTATCATTTTTCGCGGTTTGATTTTTGATGGTCTTGCCGCATTTTTCGCATTGGTGGGTGATGATATATTCTTGACCTTTTATTTCCAGGCCAATTGGTTTCATTAAACCCTGACAAGTTGCTTTCCTGTCTCCAGGAATTTCCTCATCAACATGTTTGCTCCAAAGGCAGTTAGGACAGTGGTTAGTATAACCATTGCCAGAAACTTCGGCATTACAAACTTCACAGATAAAATCTTCTTGTTTACGAATAAAAGTCATAATTTTTATAAATTTTATAAATATTATAAACCTTTCAATGTTATTTATTGACTAAATTTGCTATAATCATTTTAGTTAAAGGCAATGAAGGAGTAAGGTTGGGACTCCCAAGCTGCAGGCAAAAATAGCCTGACGGGAAGCGCCCGTAAAAGCGCTAAGGTATGTCGTCCTTCGACTTTGCTCAGGACGGAGTACTTATTGAAAGAAGCAAGAAACAAAGTTTCAAAGCTAAAATAAGTATCCGCCGACGAAGCGGATTTTTTTTGAAAATTTAGGCCCGTAGGTCAACGGTAGACCGGAAGTCTCCAAAACTTTTAATAGAGGTTCGATTCCTCTCGGGCCTGCCACAATCAGCTCACTCCGTTCGTGATTGTGGCAAGCCACTTAAAAAGGTAATCCTGTACAAAAGATACAGA
>JAMCYY010000108.1 GCA_023473205.1 Patescibacteria group bacterium | reverse complement strand
TTTATTTCCGGGGACCTGAATTCGTCCATTTCGATAAAACTTACCCCGTTTTCTGAAAACTCCCGGGTAATTTTTACTCTTTTTAATCCTTCCACAAAAAGCCCTGTAATTTCCGGGGCCAATTCCGAATGTTCAACTTTTGCCAAAACACCAATTTGGGATTTTTCTTTATCGTTTTCAAAAACAAAACAAAGAATATGGTTATTTTTATGGGCACTGGCAACAGCTTTTGCTGTTTCCTCTCCTTGAAGCACCAAGGATATTTTTTCCGTTGGAAAAACAACTATGTTTTTAAGAGGCAAAACAGGGTATACTTTTTTCTTTTTTGAGTTCCAAAACATCTTATTTCTCCTCTCCTTATACTATTTCCGAAAAATAAAGGACCCACAGGAATAAAGTAAGAAATTAGAAAGAGTTTAGAACAGAGGATGAAAATTTTTTTATCCGCTATTTTTTTTGATTATCCCAAAAACATCTTTTAAACTGCAAACTATATAATCCGGCTTTTTTGCTTTTAACCTAACTGTGGAACAATTTCCATGCGTTATTGCCACAGTTACCGCGCCAAGTTCTTTGCCGATCTCGATTTCTTCCACCGTATCGCCAATCAGTAAAGTTTCCTTAGCCAAAATATTTTGGCTCTCCAGATAATTTTTTAATTTGTCTTTTTTACCTCTTCCCTTAAGAGATGTTTCTATGTGTGAGTTTGCTAAAACTTTGGAAAAAAATTTATTTATTTTTAATCTTTTAAGTTGTTTTTTAATCGGTTCATCTATGTGGTTGCTGAAGATCACACACTCTATATTGTTTTTATTAAGCCAAGCTAAAAGTTCTTTTGCAAAAGCTCTTGTCCTGGTTTTTGCGGTTCTTGGTTCATAATAGGAATGAAAAGTTTTTGCCACCTGGGGAGATTTGGCAATTACTTCATTCTCCGGAATACCAAACCTAATATAAGTTTTATTAATTGGAACGTCAAAATGTTTTTGGAAGGAGGATAAACCAATTGGCCCAAATTTAAATAATTTAAGCACTTGGTTTACTGTTTTGTAGATAGCCTTTGTATCTGAAAAAAGAGTTCCGTTCCAATCAAATGCAACCAGCTTAATCATAGCTAGATTATAGCAGAAGGAAAATCATGAAAAACGTCATTCTGGCTTGTCCAGAATCCGTTCTGATCCTGGATGCGTCTACACTTTGTTTCGACTTACCAGGATGACTTTATTATTAGAAAAGACTGATTTGCTTTTGAAAGAAGCATGGTTTAGTATATGGCCATGCAAAAAAGAAAGCTTTTAATTCCATTTTTAATCCTTATTTTGGCAATTTTTATTCCTATAAAAATCCTTTCATTTGAAAAAGAAAAACCAAAAGAAAAAGTAAAAGGTACAAAAATAACAATGGCTACAATAACTCCAACCCTAATCCCAACTTTTACTCCAACCCTCACACCTTCTCCAACAGCAATGCCATCACCAACTCTAATACCATCTCCGACTGCCACCCCAAGCCCAACCATTACCCCTATTGTTATTCTTCCTTCAGATCTTGAAGAGCTTTTTGTAAAATATGCAAGCGAATACTCAATTGATAAAGAGCTGTTAAAAAGAATTGCCAAATGCGAATCAAATTTTAATACAAATGCGGGAGGAGACCTTTATGCAGGCCTTTTCCAATTTGCTAAGCCGATTTGGGGCCAAACAAGAACCTTGATGGAAAAAGACATTGACCCAAACCTTCGATTTAACCCGGAAGAGGCTATTAGGACTGCTGCTTTTATGGTTTCCCAAAATCATTTGGGTATCTGGCCAGTTTGCGGAAAGTAGCTTCATTTGATTATTTATAGGATAATATAGTAGAATCACATCCATGGAAAAAAGAAGAGAAAATGTCTCAGATGAGGGAAGACGCAATTTAATTAAAGCCCTTCCTTTTATTATACTTGCTCCCGGTCTTTTGGTCACAGCTTGTACCGTTCCAAAACCTCAATCGATTAAACAGGAAGTAAAACCAGGAGTAGATGAAGGCAAAAAAAGACTTAATGAGGAATTGGATAAATTACCAGACTCAATTGTTAAATCTCTTTTATTTGCCAGAATAAAACCGCTTTTTGGACCAAATCCGCCTGAAAAATTAAATTATGACGGACTTGATATAAAGGCAGCTAACCCAGCGGTAATATTAGAAACTGTGAATACTAATAGCGTTTCCGGCCATTCTACTTTTAGGGATATTTCCTATAAACCCGATCCTCTATTTCCAACAAAAAAAACCAACATAAGGTTTCCCTATTTGGGATTAGTCTCCGACGCAGAAAAACCTGTTATTATTCCCAAAGATTATTTAGCCAAAGATGGCACCATATTATTGGATATAGTATTTTCAACGGATAAGCCCTTCATCGAGGGATTCAGCCATTCAATAACAGTCACTGCACCCGATCCATCTTTTGTAAAACCTGAAAGAAGACAAAATATAACAAATTTAGAAAGGTTTTGCTACATCAAAGAAGCATGTTCCTTATTGCTTATCGACATTTTTACCGAGGAAACAGTAAAAAAGATTCATGAATTAGGTTTAAACATCTTTTTAGGAGCAAGAACTCAAAATAAAACGAAACAAGCAGAGGTTTTAACACAATCACTTGCTGTATTAAGTAATTCTTTGGGTAGATTTACTGTAGCTGTTGATTTAGGAGGATATTTACTGGCATTTAAAGCAATCGAAGGGACAGATATAGACAATCCTGATAATTTTGACCCTAATTTTGTTAAGCTTATGGCTAATATACGAAGCGTAACGCTTGGAACTTCCAGCCAAGAAGTTTTGTATAATTCTTTTGACTGGTCTTTAAATACCCCTGAAGCCAGCTCTTTACTGCATCATTTGGGAACTTTAAATAAAATTCCTTAATAATCTGCTAAAAAATATTTACTTACATTTAAAAAAAAAAAATATTGTAGAATAAAA
>JAMCYY010000009.1:5532-15631 GCA_023473205.1 Patescibacteria group bacterium | reverse complement strand
ATCTCATGACCATGAACCATAGCCTTTAGTCCATATTCTCCAAAGTTTATCTTTGATCCACGGACTGCTTGACCGCGATTTTTACCACGGAAAGTTTTACGGAATTTTTGTCTTTTTGGTGCTAACATCTTTAATCTCCTTGATAAACCCAAACCTTAACGCCAACATAACCAGAACGGGTTAAGGCGGGAATTTCGGCATAATCAATTTTCGCCCGTAATGTTTGTAAAGGAATTTTTCCTTGAGAAAATTTTTCGTGGCGGGCAATTTCTGCTCCATTTATCCTACCAGAAAGCGCGATTTTAACGCCTTTAGCCCCTGAAGACATTGACTTCTCAATTGCTTTTTTAATTATATAACGATGAGGCATTCTTTTTTCAATTTGCTCGGCAATTCTCTGAGCAACAAAAGTGGCTGACAAATCAGGATTTTTCACTTCTTCCGGAGAAATTTCCAGGTTCTTTTCCGGCTCAGGAATTGAAACCATTTTTGAAAGAAGTTTTTTCAATTCTTCCAAACCGCTGCCACCCCGGCCGATAACAATTCCCGGACGAGTGACTTGCGGGACAATTTTTATTTTATTAATTGACCTTTCAATCTTTACCCCAATAATACCCGCCAACTTTAATTTTTGCATCAGGAATTTTTTCAAAGCAATATCCTCAAGCAAAATTTTCTTGAAATTTTTCTGGTTGGCATACCATAAAGAATTCCAGGTATAAAGATTACCGAGTCTAAAACTAATTGGATTAACTTTCTGTCCCATATTATTCTTTCTCCTTTTTAACCACTTTTTTCTTTTCTTTAGTTTCTAACGTAATAAAAAGATGGGCCGTCTTTCTTTTAATGAGTCCACGATCAAATCTTGCTCCATGTGACTTGTCCATCTTTTTAAAACCCCGACCTTCGCCAACTTCAACCGTTTTAACGACTAAATCTTCCTCTGCTAATTTGAAATTGTTTTTAGCATTAGCAATCGCTTGTTTAAAAACTTTTTCTAAAAGTTCAGTTCCTCTTTGGGGATAAAATTCAAGCTTTTCTAAAACTTTTAAGACCGGAACCCCTTTCCAGCCATTAGCAAGGAGCCTCAGTTTCCTGGGACTTACGTGTAGATATTTGGCGCTTGCTTTAATTTCCATATTTTGACTGTTCACTGTTAACTAATTACTATGTTTTATCCATCGTCCTCTTGACGACCTGTCCATGGCCCCTAAAGGTCCTGGTGGGGGAAAATTCGCCCAAACGATGACCAACCATGTCTTCAGAGACAAAAACATCAATGAAAACCCGGCCATTATGGACCTGAAAAGTATAACCCACAAAGTCCGGGGAAATCTGGGAAGATCTGGCCCAGGTTTTGATGGGTAATTTTTTACTGCTTGCCTTTTGCAGCATCACTTTCCTCTGTAAATTTTTATCAATAAATGGTCCTTTTTTAGCTGAACGTGACATATTTTTACTTTAATACTAAATTACTATTCTTTCTTTTTAAAATAAATTTATCGCTATATTTTACTCTTTTTCTGGTTTTTTTGCCTAGAGCCGGTTTTCCCCAAGGGGTTTTAGGCCCGGGCATACCAATACCGCTGCGGCCTTCTCCACCTCCATGCGGATGGGAACGGGGATCTTGGGCCACTCCACGGACAGTTGGTCTAATCCCTCGGCGCCTTGAGTCGCCAGCTTTCCTTAATTTTTTCAATTTTTCATCAATATTACCCACTTGTCCTACAGTGGCATAGCAAGCCAAAGAAAAAAGTCTGATTTCCCCTGAAGGAAGTTTTACCTGGGCAAATTCACCTTCCTTTGACAGGATTGTCGCCATTCCTCCGGCTCCACGGACAATTTGGCCGCCCTTACCCGGAGATAATTCCAAATTATGGATCGCTGAACCAACCGGAATTAATTTTAAGGGTAAAGCATTGCCGATTTTAATTTCGGCATTTTCTCCAGCATCAATTTTATCACCAACTTTTAAACCTTCCGCTGCTAAAACATATCTTCTTTCCCCGTCAGCGTAAACCACCAAACCAACCCTTACATTACGGTTAGGATCATACTCAAATGCTTCGATTACTCCGCTAATTCCCCGTTTACTGCGGTTGAAGTCTATTGGGCGTAAATAACGTTTGCTACCGCCACCACGATGACGAACAGAAACATGACCCTGGCTGTCACGACCGCCTCTACGTCCGATCATAAATCTTAATTTTTTAGTCATATTTTTTTACTTAATTATTAAGCTTGATCAAAAAGTTCAATTTTTTGTCCTTCTTTGACAAGAACAACTGCTTTTTTCCAGTTTGATGAACGGGTTGTTTTTCTTGTCCGCAAAGAACGTTTAGTTTTTCCTTTAACAACCACGGTCTTAATGGCTAAAATATTAACTTTAAAAGCCTTTTCAATTAAAGATTTTAACTCATTTTTATTATTACCTAAGGGCACCACAAAACTATACCAATTTTTTTTGGCCAAATTCATGGTGTTTTCGGTAATTAATGGTTTAAGAACTTTTTTCATTTTTGTCTTTAGTAGGGGCTTTAAAATATTTTTCTAAATATTCAAAGGCAGTTTTGGTTAAAAAAAGTGAATTTAAATTAAGGAGAAAATAAGGATGAAGTGTTTCGACGCTTAAAGTGGTTACCTGATCAAGGTTGGCCAAAACCCTTTTTAACTCTCTTTCATTTTTAGCCAGTAAAACTGCGGTTTTGCCCTTAATTTTAAGGCTTTCTTGAATTTTTTTAAGTGAAAGATTTGCTTCTTTAGTTTTCTTAAAATTTAGCCCTTCAACAACAAAAAGCTTTTTAGTTTGAAGTTTTTCCAGCAAAACCGTGAGAATTGCTTTGCGGGTCATTTTTTGGCTTAATTTCTTCTTATAGTTTTGGATACCGGTGGGGCCATGGGGAACTCCTCCGCCAACAAAAATAGGAGCCTGTCTGTCTCCATGACGAGCATGCCCTGTCCCTTTTTGGCGCCAAATTTTAGCGCCACTACCAACAACCAAAGAACGAGTTTTAGTCTTAGCCTGGGCTTTTCTTTGGTTAGAAAGATAAACCCTGACAGCTTGGGCAGAAAGTGAAGGTGAAAAGGCTTCTCCCCATGATAAAGGGGTTTCTTCAATCGCCTTGCCTTCAGCATTGATAATCGCAATTTTATTTTTCATTTTGAGCTTTTTTCAAAAAAACTGTCCCTTTGGAAATTCCAGGGACCGCCCCTTTGAGATATAAAATATTCTTTTCGGGGTCAATTTTAGCCACTAAAACATTTTTTACCGTTACTTTTTCCTGACCCATTCTTCCAGCCATTCTTTTACCTTTGCGTACCCTTCCAGGAGTTGTAGTTGAGCCAATGGATCCAGGAGCCCTTTCACGGTCAGATTGACCATGAGTCCGCGGACCACCGGCAAAACCATGCCTTTTAACTGCTCCGGCAAAACCTTTACCCTTGGAAAGGCCACTCACCACTATTTTTTCTCCCTCTTTAAAAGCCTCAGCAAATTTAACTTCTTTGCTTAAAAGAGAAGTTACCGGCAAAGCCATACCCTTTTGATCGAAAAGGGTTTGCATATTTCCTTTAATAGCCGAAATTTGTTTTTCCATTCCTTTAAAAAAATTAGAGCGCATGGAAGCGCTCTTTCTAATCACCTAAATTAAGAATAATTAAGAAATTTTTACCTCCACCGTTCTTTCTATTTTACTACGTTTTCTGCTTAATATCAACGTTTACATCTTTATTTCGATATCAACTCCAGCGGGAAGTTCCATATGCTGCAAACTTTCAATTGTCTTTTGGGTAGGTTCCTCAATATCAATTAAACGTTTGTGGGTGAGCATCTCAAACTGGTCTCGGGCATCTTTATCAGTATGAGGGCTGGAATTAACCACGATTAACTTCCTTTTTGTCGGTAAGGGAATCGGGCCAATAATCTTTGCTCCTGAGAGTAACGCTGTTTCCACAATCTTTGCCGCCGCTTCATCAACCACGCGGTGGTCATAAGATTTAAGTCTGATACGAATTCTTCCTTTATTCATATTTTAAAAGTTCCTTTTATACCATCACTATCGGCCAGTCTATCTTGCCACAAAAAACCCCGAGTCAGCCTCGGGGTTTAGCTTCTTTAAGCAATAATCTTGGAAATAACCCCTGCGCCAACAGTATGACCACCTTCACGAATGGCAAACCTCAGACCCTCTTCCATCGCCACAGGGACAATAAGTTCAATGGTCATCTTGGCACTATCACCAGGCATCACCATTTCCACTCCTTGAGCCAAGGTCACATTTCCGGTAACATCAGTGGTCCTAATATAAAATTGAGGACGGTATCCAGTGAAAAATGGTGTATGACGACCACCTTCCTCTTTGGTTAAAATGTAAACTTCTGCATCAAATTTCGTATGGGGAGTAGCGCTGCCTGATTTGGCCAAAACTTGGCCTCTTTCGACATCGTCTTTTTCAATTCCCCGCAAAAGAATACCCACATTATCACCAGCTTGTCCTTCATCAAGAGTCTTATGAAACATTTCTACTCCCGTAACGACACTTTTTTTAGTTGGCCTAATACCAACAATTTCAATCTCATCATTTACATGGACTCTTCCCCGAGTGATTCTTCCAGTTACCACGGTCCCACGACCTTTAATGGAAAAAACATCCTCAATTGGCATTAAAAATGGTTTATCAAGGTCTCTGACTGGGTCTGGAATATATTCATCAACTTTATTCATGAGTTCCAAAATTTGTTTTTCTGCTTCCGGATCTCCATTTAAAGCTTTAATTGCAGAAACCCTAACAATAGGAATTTCATCGCCTGGGAATTGATACTTTTTCAAAAGTTCCCGGATTTCCATCTCCACTAAATCCAAAAGTTCCGGATCATCAACCATGTCAACTTTATTCAAAGCTACAACAATCGCCGGAACATTAACCTGACCAGCCAAAAGAATGTGTTCTCTAGTTTGCGGCATTGGTCCATCTGGGGCGGAAACAACCAAGATCGCACCATCCATTTGGGCGGCGCCGGTAATCATGTTCTTAATGTAGTCAGCATGGCCCGGACAATCAATATGGGCATAGTGCCTTTTGGCTGTTTCATATTCAAGGTGGGAAATATTAATCGTCACTCCACGGGCTTTTTCTTCCGGGGAGTTATCAATATCAAAATAACCCATGGCTTTGGTGGTTGAACCTGGCTGTTTGGCCAAAACCGTGGTAATGGCTGAAGAAAGAGTAGTTTTACCGTGGTCAACATGACCAATAGTGCCAATATTAAGATGAGGCTTAGTCCTCTCGAATTTTTTTTGTGCTGCGTCTGCCATTTAGTTCCTCCTACTTAATGTAAAAATAATAATTTTTGTTAACCCTTGTCAGGCTAGTTTTTAACTATATCAGATTTAGATCTTCTTTGCAACAATTGCTTCAGTAATATTTTTCGGAACTTCTTGATAATGGGATGGCTCCATATAATAACTTGCCCTGCCTTGAGTTAAACTTCTTAAAGTCGTGGAATAACCGGAAATTTCTGCCAAAGGAACTAACGCCATAATAATTCTGGCTGGGCCGCGGACTTCCGTTCCCAAAATTTGTGCCCTGCGGGCGGAAAGGTCACCAATGACTGTTCCCATAAATTCTTCTGGAGTCGTTACTTCAACTTTCATAATTGGTTCCAAAAGCACCAAACCTGCATTTCGAGTTGCAGTTTGTAAGGCTTGTGAACCAGCAATTTTAAAGGCAATTTCTGAAGAATCAACTTCATGATAAGAGCCATCATAGACAATTACTTTCATGTCAACCATCGGGAAACCAGCTAAAACCCCATTTTCCATGGCTTCTTTTACCCCTTTTTCAATTGGAGCAATGAATTCATTCGGGATTGCCCCTCCTTTAATTTCTGAGGTAAACTCATAACCTTCACCCCGGTTTCTAGGTTCTACCCTCAGCCAACAATGGCCATATTGACCACGCCCACCTGATTGGTGAATATATTTGCCTTCACCTTCTGCTTTTTTAGTAATGGTTTCCTTATAGGCAATCTGCGGCGCGCCAGTTGTTGCTTCAATACCAAATTCCCGGCGCATCCGGTCGGCAATAATTTCTAAATGGAGTTCACCCATTCCGGCAATAATTGTTTGTCCTGTTTCATGGTTCACTTTGATTTTAAAAGTCGGGTCTTCTTCAGAAAGCCGGTTTAAGGCATTACCTAACTTTTCCTGGTCAGACTTTGTTTTTGGTTCAATTGCCAAAGAAATTACCGGCTCCGGAAATTTAATTGATTCCAAAACAATTGGGTTAGCCATTTCACAAAGAGTATCTCCAGTCGAAGTTTTAGTTAAACCAATCGCCGCCACAATCTCTCCGGCATAAGCTTCAGTAATTTCTTCCCTTTTATCCGCATGCATTAAAAGAAGCCGACCAATTCTTTCTTCATCTTTTTTAGTGGAATTCATTACTGGCTTGCCTGCTTTAAGGGTTCCAGAATAAACACGGATATAAGTCAGTTTTCCAACATGAGGATCAACTTGAATTTTAAAGGCCAAAGCAGAAAGTGGGACATTGTTTTTAGCTTCTCTGGTTTCTTCAACTCCGGTTTTCGGATTAAGACCCTTAACTGCCGGAATATCCAGGGGTGAAGGCAGATAATCAACCACCCCATCTAAAACCGGCTGAACACCTTTATTGCGTAAAGAAGAACCTACATATAAAGGCACTAATTTTAAATTAATGGTTGCTTTCCTTAAAACTCTTTTTAAATCATCAAGTGAAGGTTCTTGTCCATTAAGATATTGTTCCAAAAGTTCTTCATCTTCAGCGCAAATTTGTTCCACCAGGTCATGACGGGCTGCCTCAATTTCCTCTTTCATTTCCGCAGGAATTTCCCCTTCTTCAAACTTAATACCCAAAGGATCTTTTTCCCAATACAAAGCTTTCCGGTCAAGTAAAGAAACCACTCCTCTGAACGTTTGCTCAGAGCCAATTGGGTAAGTCACCACTGCCGGACTAATGGTTAGCCGGTCTTTAATCATTTTCAAACTGGCTTTAAAATTTGCCCCTAAAACATCCATTTTATTCATGAAGATCAGACGGGGAACGTGGTACTTATCTGCTTGATGCCAAACAGTTTCTGATTGGCTTTGTACTCCGGAAGCAGCATCAAAAAGCATAATTGTGCCATCTAAAACCCGCAGTGACCTTTCTACTTCAGCAGTAAAATCAACATGGCCTGGAGTATCAATAATATTAATCCTGTTATTGCGCCAAAAAGTAGTAATGGCAGCGGAAACAATAGTAATGCCTCTTTCTCTTTCTTGGGGCATCCAGTCAGTCACAGTTGTCCCTTCATCAATATCACCAAGTTTGTAAGTTTTTCCGGTATAAAAAAGGATTCTTTCCGTTGTCGTGGTTTTACCGGCATCAATATGAGCAATAATACCGATATTTCTAACTTGGTCTAGAGGAAAATTTCTTTCAGTTGTTTTTGTAATTTGAGCCATAAAAATTTTTCCTTAATTAGTAAAACTTATAGGAACAAAAAAACCGCTTCTCTTTCTGAAGCAGTTTCGCTTCAACTATGCTTATTTTATCAAAACTCTGGTTCCGAAGCAACAAGATTATTAATGACTAAATTAGTCTTAGCTGTTTTTCTTTAAAACCTTGCCAAAATTTCCTTTTGTTTGCATAAAATAAAAACCAAAACAAGACGTCCCAAGGGTCAAGAATGGCGGACGTAGAAACTTCGCACAAGCTCCAACAAGAGCATTTTTTAATTTCTTGGCGGATTTTTTTCGCTTTTTCTCCAGTGAGAATTTTTTGGAGTGGCTCATTTTTGATATTGCCCAGGCTTTCATTTCTTAAAACACAAGGCTTAACTTCCCCATAGGGATCAATCACAAAAGAAGTTAAACCTGAATAACAAGGAAGCTTCCTTTGCCTTTTCCCCAAAAGCTGCAGCCGAAAATTATCGCGGAAATAATCCCCGGGAAAAAGGGCAAAAGCAGAGAGTAAACTTTCTTTTATCTTTTGGGGAAAAAGGCTTTTTGCGCGCTTGCGGTGGTAATAGTCGCCGCTGTCTGCCGGATAAAAAGCAAATTCTAAACCAAACTCCTCGACTATTTTTTTTACGTCCATTATTTCCTCATAGTTTTTCTCCGTGACAGTCATGCCTGCAGAAATTTCCTTAACTCCTAATTCTTGGGCAATTTTGATGGTTTTGATAACGCGCGCATAACCACCTTTTACTCCTCTTATTTGGTCATGGGTTTTTTCCAAGCCGTCCAAAGAGACAGCCAGGCTTAACTCAGGATAAAAGGCAAGGATGGCGCTTAAAACTTTTTGGGCTGGCTGTGGCAACAGTCCGTTAGTTTGCAGGCCGACTTTCACCCAAGGCAATTCTTCACGGAATAGGCGGATGATATCAACGAGGTCTTTTCGTAACAAAGGCTCGCCTCCGGACAAACCAATATGTTTCAAGTTGCCTAACCAGTCTTTATTGTTTTTAACGAATCGGCCAATTTGGGCAAAAGTCAGTTCTTCTTTAATTTTTTCCGGCTCTTCCCGATACCTTTTCCAATTGTCGCACATCAAACACCGGCCATTGCAAACATAAGTAATGGCAAAGTTTAAAAAAATCGGTTTAACCGGCAGTAAAAAAAGCCTTTTGAGTTTTAAAATTAAAGCAGAAAAAAAAATTAAAGAAGAACTGACTTTTGCCCAAATTGGCCGATTCGTTAAAAACAATAAAGATCTTTAAAGTTCTTAACAAAGAATTAATCATGGGCTGATAATAACATTTTTACCACTAATTAATTTTAGCAAAAAAAATTAATGCTATAATTAGTCAAAATAAAAAACATTGTAAAAAATAATTCAATGGGTTTAACTAAGAAAAAACTAGTTTCGATTATTATTGTTACCCGTAATCGTCAAAAGATTGTGGAGGAATGCCTCAAGTCAGTTTATAAAACCAATTACCCAAATTTTGAAATAATTTTAGTTGATAATGGCTCAAGTGATGAAACTGTACCGGTAATTAGAAAAAAATTTCCTCAAGTTAAAATTGTCAGAAGCGAGCAAAATTTAGGTGCTAATAAAGGCAAAAATTTAGGCCAAAAACAAGCTAAAGGCGACTACTTCTTGTTTTTAGATTCTGATACCACCGTTGCTAAAAACTTTTTATCAGCTTTAGTTCTTCTGGCGGAAAAAAATCCCCAAGCAGGAATTATTTGTCCCAAAATGTATTATTATGACCAAAAGACGATCCTCTGGTACGCCGGAGTGAAAATGAACCTCCTGACCAGCCAAACACAAAATATTGGCAGTAATGAAGGAGACCATGGCCAGTATGACCAAGTTAGGGAAACTTTGTTTGCCCCTACTGCTTATTTAGCCAAAAAGGAAGTGGTAAAAAAATTAAAAGGCCATGATGAAATATTCTTCATGACTTATGGGGAAACTGATTATGGTTTTCGGGCCCGTAAAGCCGGCTTTAAAATTTTATTTTGTCCGGAGGCAAAACTTTGGCACCGACTTGGGCAAGAAGAAAACACGAAATCTATCAGAGGCTTAGGCTTTAATATGCCGATGCGCGCTTACTACTTTGCCAGAAACCGCGTTATCTTCATGAAACGCCATTCCCCTCCTAAAAATTTCACAGTTTTTATTACCATCTTTTTTCCCTTGGCTACCATGCACATGATTTATGCCACCATTAAATATGGCGGAGGATGGACTTACCTTCGACCTTACCTTGAAGGAACCTGGGACGGGGTCAAATTTCTTTTTACTAAAAAAGTTAACAACAACCATTGGACTTAAGCTGTTTGACAACCAGCGCACACTGGTTTTTTGTACTCAGCAAAAGTTGTTGCCACTCCGGGATTAACTGCTTGCAAAAGTGCCAATCCTTTTTCCCGAATCATCATTGAATTAACAATACCATCTATTGCTGCTGTTGGTAGCCAGGCTTCAATTTCACTGGCGACTTTTTCTGCTTCTTCTGGACTACCTCCAGCTTTAACTACTCCATTTAAAATTTTACTGCGGTCAAAATCTTCTAAAGAACCATCAATAATCTCTTCATCTTTAAAAATCCGTTTAATAACATTTTC
>JAMCYY010000009.1:0-5522 GCA_023473205.1 Patescibacteria group bacterium | reverse complement strand
GAACTTTAAACATTTTTGTCACCTCCTTTTCACACAAAGTGTCTTGGCGGATCGTCGTACGATCCTTTCCGCCAAGACTATTTATAACCAATTCAAAACCTCTTTATTTCTTTCCTTGCGGCAGCAAAAGGTTTCTTTTCAAGAAATTATTTCAGAGACCATAATTTATTGTAACATGAAGAATACTAATGAAAAAATCATAAAAGTGAAACTCCTCTTTTCTCAAAACCATTTTTTGTTTGGTGATATAATTTTATAAATCAAATATTTATTTGTTTTATGAACAGCCCAGAAGGTGAACTTTCCGAAATAGGTATAGAGCGCGAAAGAATTAGTCAGGCGCCAACGAGTATTTTCGGCAAAGCAAATGCCCTTATTTCTTGGACGCCTGGGCATCAGACAAGAGCCCCTGTCGATATTGTCAGGGCAGCAATTGATGGTTCCTCCTACGTAAGATCTGGGGGGTTGAGTTTACTTGCTGAGGTAAACGGAGGAGTCGGGAGAAGAGCCTGGCCAAAAATATTACCAACTTTTAAGGAAAATGTTATTAAACGGATTTTTAAAGATGAAGAGATTATTGATGGTTTGGTATTTGTTCCTGTTTTAGGCAAAAATTGTGAAGAAGTTTATTATGCTTGGATGCCTTCAATTAGGTCTACCGGCGATGACCGTCCATGCGTCAATACATTATGTCTAAATATTTTTTAAGAAATTGCTGGGTCTTTGTGGCAAGAAAGCCAAACTCATCCAAGAGAAATTGGCGAGTGGCTTTTACGAACCACTTTTCCATTAGCTTTCGTACCAATCGAAGAGGAAAAGATAATCAGGGCTTTAGAAATAAATTTATTACCGCTGCTGGGGGGAGAGAAAGGGTTTGCTTTTAAAATTAATAAGGTGTTAGAGAATGCTTTAAGCGAAGCAGACCGAAGAACGTCTAGGGGTTTTTGGGAAAGATTTAAACCATTTGCGACGACCGCTTTGTCTTTGGTTGATGCCAATTTCTTAAAAAATATTTCTGAAGAGATACCTTGGGGCTTGAAACTAGATTTTACCGAAAGAATCGAAGAGATATCTAGAAGTTTACAGACAAATTTGTTAAAAACTGTAGTTAATCAGAGTAATTTGAAGCAAACTTCAGAAGAGGTTTTCAGAGCAATATTACTTGTTTTTAGCAAAACTTTATTAAAACAACCGGAAAAACTGGTGGAAAGGGTAAAAAGGTTGAGTGTCCACGAATGGGCAAGTTCTAATGACTCACCAAGAAAAACAATGGTTGTTAGAGTTGATAGCCAAGACCTCCTAGACACTCCTTGGACGAAGGATTTTATTGAACAACATTTAAAATAAATTAGGAAAAATGGTTAGGGTGATTAATTTATGGTGCTCCAGGAAGGGACATAAATTTTGGTAAAAATCAAAGAAGGAGATAATCAATTACAAAAAGCAGGAGAATCTATTTCTTGCCCACACAAAGGATATTCTTCCTTTCGCAGGACTACTTGTGGGAACAGGTTTAAGATTTTTAACCAATGATGTTTACTTGCAAAGTATTGGGTTTGGTATTCTGTGCCTTTCGGCTGGTGTATTTTTAGCAAATCAAGTCTCAGATTTACGTTCACCGCGATAATTACTTAAAAAGACTCTCTTCTTAACCTTTGAACATCTCTCCAGCCAATATCAGTCCGAAAATGAAGATTATTGTCCTCAATATGAACTTGTGACATGGCCTCATAAGCTTTACGTCTGGCTTCAATAATTCCTAACTTGATTCCCTCCAGGGCGTAAACCCAGGGAGGAAGTCGGTTCCTAAGTCTTCTTGGTTGGAGTAAAATCCAACTTATGGAAACAAGAAGACAAGCCCAGTGTGTGTATCGGTGTCAGTACCACATAGTTTGGATACCAAAATACCGCTACAAAATACTCACAGAGGGAGTAGATAAGTACCTTGAAATCAAACTTGACGAGATCAGGAAATACTATCCTGAAATCGAATATGTAGAGAGAAACATACAACCGGATCATGTCCATGTGGTAGTTAGCTTTCCACCCAAGTATAGTATTGCAAAGGTGGTGGGGATCATGAAACAAAATACGGGAGTAGCTCTCAAGCAAGAGTTTGATTTCATCAAAGAGAGGTATTTGAGAACAGGAGGATCGGTTTGGTCTACAGGCTATTTTGTTTCGACAGTGGGCTTGGATGAACATATGATTCAAAATTACGTACGTTATCAAGAAAAAGAAGACTTAGGACAAGCTATGCTTGCACTAGTCTAGATTCCACGGGCGTAAGCCCGTGGTAATTCAATGGAAAGAGAAATATCTTTGAGAGAAATCAATAACCAGGCCCAGAGACCAGCTGATGGGCACCGAGAATGGTATGCCCCTTGGAATATAAGAAGAGTAAGGGAAGCATTAGCCCACCAATGGGGCAATATCTTAATAATGGGTTGTGGTTATGGCCGAGAAGCCTTTGACTGTACCCTGGAACTAGGAAGTAAAGATTATGATTACGGTTGGTTTGATCACAAAGTTGTCGGCGTTGACATTGAGGTCAATACCGTTAGGGCAGGAACCAAGAAAGTCTTTGAAGGAGTTTTTGACCCAAGTTTAGTAGCTAGTAATCCTGATTACTCTGATTTTGCGCTTTCGACAGAACCAATATTCCTTCATGGTGATATTACAAAAAAAGAAACAGCCGAAGTGTTGTTTGAGCATGGTTATGCACCGTTTGCCGTCGCAACTTGCGTTGGGGTAATTGATAATCTCCTAACTGAAGAGGAAGTTCAATCTGCTTTCAGTTTTACCCATCAGGTGCTATCACCAGGTGGATACTTAATTGTCGCTGACTTTTCACCTGTTTCTTTGTACACTCTCTGGTGGCCCCCGGAGGAAAGAGATAAATTATGGTGGGAAAAACGCTATCTCCACGACGAAAAAGCTCTCCGCCTGTATGGGGTACAAAAAAATGCCTACGGTACAATTATTATTCGACCCAGGGGAATCCATAAAAATGATCAACTGGGTCTTAGTCCAGAAGAAACTGTCCAAGCGATAAAGGAAGGCGATTTTGAAAAACTGGTCAAACATTGGTCTCTCTGGAAAATAATCCAGGAATTAGAAAAAACTGGTTTCAAAAGTGTTAATGTGTGGAGTAAGTTAACCTGCTGGGATCCGAATAAACTGGTTTTTGAGAGAAACACTTTGGGCGAAGAGGATTTCCTTTTGGGCTATCAAATTATGGCCGAAAGGTTAAAATAAATGAAGCTAGTCAACCCCCGGTGTTGGTAAATTAACAGTCTTGCCGACTATTACATCTATAAAAATCAATAGGTTAAGAAAAACTTTTATATTGACCCATAGATTATAATATAATAAAAATTAACTTACAATTTATTACAAAAATCACCTAATTCGCTATAAACAAAATTAATTAAAAACCATCAAACATTTTTATGAGCAAAGAAGGCACACCTAAACTTTTAAGGGAAATGTACGAAAAGGAACAAGCTCGGAAAAAACTCCTTCACCAAAGAGATAATTTAATAAGGACTCGTTTTACGTCGTCTAATTTTAGGTGAACAAACCTCAGTCTCCGGAATGGGTTTTTCTTTTGTTGATATCCCCTGGATTGATAAACCATTAGAAGAGAAAACTCAAGCCAGGCTATTAATTCCAGACCGTAACTGGGACGGTTACACAAATCCTTATGCTCTAAGAGAAGGTGTTTTCCCCCCAGATTCTTTTGCCGACTTAAATAAATTACTGGATTGGTTCCAAGGACCAACATCTTAATGGTGATTAAATTCTCTTTGTCTAGTTTTCCTAATTAGTTTATGGTATTATCCCAAATTAATATTACTAAAATACTTTCGGAAAGGAAGTAATTTTATGTCAGCTGAACAATTTAATGAAAAAACGGGTTGTCTAAACAGAATAGGACTAGGATGGCTTAGCCGTTGGCAAATAAAACAAGAATTAAGATTTAACGAAAGAGCTATTGGAGAAGAATTTTATAAAAAAGTTATGCTTAGCTTATTCAAAAAAATCTGAAAGAGAGGCTCTTTTGTGCCAGACAATCGACGAACTTGAAACAGAAATTAGAGAAAAAGGGTTAGATTTGGGTAGAGTAATTCAATCAGCCATCCGGGCAGCGGGACGAGGAGAAGTTTCTGTAGAAGATGCCAAGAATGGTTATGAATTTGGTGTTAGAATTTCAGGTCTAGGAAAAAATAGAAAGCAAGAAGATTATTGGATGGTTCAAGAAGGAATACTCCAAAGAGCGGAAAAAAACAATGTTTATCTAAATAATGAAAACTTACATACTGTTGCCGGAATGTTAGAGAATCCCTTCGGCAATCTCTAAAAATCACTCAAAGAGTATAATTTAAACTAATGATTGAAAGATTAAAAACAAGCCAAGGTTCAGAAAGTAACCATCAATCAATTCAGGAATCTTATTAAGGAGCATCTTGTAAGCTTTGCCGGAATAATTGTCGATACCGGCCTTTTAATTGATGGTCCATTAACATTAAGATGTATGGGGGCTGGTATTACCTTGCTTTCAGCTGGATATGGACTAATTAAAGAATTGAAAAACCAAACAATGTCCCTTCATTAATTTTCATCTTTCAACATTATTCTCTTAAATTATTTCTTAATCTTCCGACATCCCGCCAGCCAATATCAGTCCGATAATGAAGGTTATTTCCTTCAATATAAACTTTTGCCATGGCCTCGTAAACTTTACTTCTAGCTTCAATTACATTTTTACCTTCTCCAACGAGATAAAAAAGCCTTCCACCATTGGCATAAAAATGACAGCCTTCCTTTTTAACCCCTGCCCCATAAAGTCTAACTCCGGCAATTTTACTTACCTCTTCTAAACCAAAAACTTCCTTACCTTTCACCTGACTATAATCACCTGGATAACCTTTAGAAGCAGCGGCCACGACCACGCGTGCTTTATGGTCATGGTTAATTTTCAGCTGGTGAATTTTTCCTTGAGAAAGAGCGACCCCGACTTCGTATAAATCATTTTTTAAACCTGGCAAAAGCACTTGCGCCTCAGGATCCCCCCAGCGAGCATTAAATTCAATAATATAAGGACAAAGTTTGCCTTTTTTCTTAATGATCATTCCGCCCAAATATAAAACCCCCTGATAAGCTCTGCCTTCACTGGCTAAACCTTTAAGTACTTTACTAAAAATCTTTTCTTTAATTTCTTTTTCAATCTCTTTGGTTAAAACCAACGGCGGGGAGCTACAACCCATACCACCGGTATTTTCCCCTTCATCAAAATTATTTGCTCTTTTATGATCTTGGGCGTTCCCAATCATTTGAAAATTTTTGCCATCACAAAAAGCAAAACTGGAAAACTCTTCGCCTTTTTCTTCATCGCCTGTGAGCCATTCTTCAACTAAAAAAACTTCGCCAGCCTCTTTAAATTTTGCCATTTCCAGAATTCTTTCTCTGGCTTCATTATTATTCTCTGCTGGTAAAGCCCCTTTGCCTTCAGCCAGAAA
>JAMCYY010000049.1 GCA_023473205.1 Patescibacteria group bacterium | reverse complement strand
CAAAACTTTCTTAATCATGGCGACAACTGGCGGGAGTTTGGTAATAAAAGAAAAAGTTCTGTCTTCATAAACCGTGATTTCAGCGGGAACAATATTGCCTTTTAGCTTACTGGTTCGGTCATTATAAGCTTTAATAAAGTCCATGATTGGCAGGCCGTGTTGTCCTAAAGCCGGGCCAACTGGTGGAGCCGGTGTTGCTTCGCCTGCAGGGAGATTTAATTTAATGATAGTTTTTACTTTTTTTGCTGCCATATCTTCAATATAATATTACAAATAAGCAAATAAGCAAATGCTAAATATTACAAATATATACAAATATTTTTAATTTTTATTTGACATTTGAAATTGGTAGTATTTGGAATTGATTTGCTTATTTGTTTATTTGTAGTATTTGCTTATTAGAGTTTCTTAACTTGTAAAAAGTCTAGTTCTACTGGTGTTTCTCGTCCAAAAATTGAGACTAAAACCCGAACTTTGCCTTTTTCTTCATCAATTGAGTCAATTGAACCCAAGAAATCAGCAAATGGTCCATCAACAATCTTCACGGCTTCGCCGACAGAGAATTTACTTTGATACTTCGGTGCCTCAAGACTCATGAATTTCTGGATGGTTTTAACTTCATCATCAGAAATCGGAGTGGGCTTGTTGCCAACACCGACAAAACCAGTGACACCTTGGGTTGTGCGAACTGCCAGCCAAGAAGCATCATCAACAATCATCCTGACTAAGATATAGCCAGGAAAGATTTTTTCCGTGACATTATGTTTTTTGCCTGACCTGATCTGAATTTGTTCTTGGGTCGGGACTAAAACTTCTAAAATCCGGTCCGCGAGCTTCATGGTTTCCACTCTTTGCTTTAAATTAGCCATAACTTTAGCTTCATGGCCAGAATAAGTGTGAACAACATACCATTTCGCCCTTGGATCATCAGACTTGGTGATAATCAAATGGTTTTCAAATTTTTTCTTTCCCGCCTTTGGGTCAACCGTGGTTTCTGATTCCTTTGGTTCGATTTTCTTGGTAGACATATCGTGCTTAATTTTCATTTCTCAATTTTCAATTTTCATTGAATTTTCATTTTGACAATTATTTAATTTTTAAAATTTGAAAATTAAGTAATTGAAAATTGATTGTAAATTGAAAATTGTAAATTACTTTAGTATTAACCCTATTGCTTTAGTAAATATATAGTCCAGACCGCCGACAAAAGCGCCGACAATCAGGGAGATGACAATGACCACACCGGTTAAGCGGATCACTTCATCTTTTGTCGGCCAGGTGACTTTTAAAAGTTCGGCTTTAACCTCCGTAAAAAATTTAGCCGGATTCACTTGTGCCATATTAAATTAATCAATGTAGAGACACGATTAATCGCGTCTCTACAAATTTACCGCATATTGGTTTAAGCAATGATAGCTATTTTAACAAAAGAGGGAATAATTATCAATTAGCAACTCATAGCAACTGATAGAAGTATCAAAAGGATAACTTCAAGAAGTAAAGAAGCCAAGAAAAGTTTCAAAGTCACAAAGTTTCAGATTTTAGCTTTGAATTGAGAAAGTGGGGAGATTTTGCATGCACCAAGCATGCAAAATCTCCCCAAAATTGTCTTAGATTGATATAATGAATTTTTTACGATAGGCCAAAAAGCCGCTTAGTATTTTCTTCAATTTGCCCTGTTAAGTCATGTCCCAAAATTTGATTAATTTTTTGTTGGATAAAGATAAGATTGGTCGGGGTGTTAAGTTCGCCGCGGTGGGGAGTGGGGGCTAAAAAAGGCGAGTCGGTTTCAATTAAAATCCGGTCTCTCGGAATAAGTTTAATGACTTCTTGCAAGCCCTGATCATAAGTCAGGTTGCCGTCAAAGCCAAAATACCAATGGGGAGAAGTATCAAAGGGGGGCAGTTTAGTGGTGCGGTGTGACGCGTCCGCGTGATCCAAATCCAATATTTTTTGGATTCGTTTTTTGCCGCCGGCATAACAATGAAAGGTTCCCCTTAAGTTACTTAAGCTTAGGTTACTTAAGATACTTAAGACTGCGTCATAAGATTCTCTGGCATGGACTATCAGGGGCAAATTGTATTTGAGGGCCAATTCAATTTGTCCTTTAAACAAGGCATATTGGTCTTCTTTTGATCTATCTTCTTCCCCTGGCGGGACTTCGGAAAAATCTAATCCGGTTTCTCCTATTGCCTTGAAAACAGGTTTATAAAATTTATAATCATAAAAATTTTTATAACGGTGATATTCTTCTTTGATCAAGCTTTCTAACTCGATTAGCTGTTCTTCAACCGACGCCTTATTTTCCGGATCAGTTTTTTGAGGATGAATCCCAACACTGGCATATAAAAACCCGGGATATCTTTTGGCTAAATCAACTGCTTTTTTTGAGTCTTCTAAATTAGAAGAGGCGATGATAATGCCTTTTAAACCTGCCCTTTGACTGTTGGTGACAACTTTATCAATTTCAGAATAAAGTTCTGGAAAATTAAGATGGGCGTGAGTGTCGTACATACAACAATTATAATTTAAAAATCTAAATTATAAATTATTCAATATAAAATGTTTTAATTTTTTTTTAAATTGAGATTTGATTTAAAATTTGTTAGGCCTATCCTGACTGTTTCCATTAGTAAAAGACAAACCAGTGGCTTATGAGAAAACCGGCAACCAAAAAGAATTACCACTTAAAAGTGGGGTAATGATAAATTTTGAAAATAAGATTCAAGTTTTTTTTGGCATTGATGTCTTGGGTGAAGCTTGACTTTCTGCCAGAGTTTTCGTTAAATGTGGTTACATGAATAAGCCTGTTAAAAAAGCCGTTGTTACTGCAGCAGGTTTCGGTACCAGATTCCTTCCTGCTTCTAAAGCAATTCCTAAAGTGATGTTTCCGGTAGTGGATAAACCAATTATTCAATATGTTGTAGAAGAATTAGTAGATTCTGGTATTAGTGATATTACTTTTGATTCTTTTCTAAAACATTATTTA
>JAMCYY010000082.1:15257-15683 GCA_023473205.1 Patescibacteria group bacterium | reverse complement strand
TCTGGATTGTTTTCAATATCAATTAATCTTAACCAAAACTTACTTTCTTTTGCTTCCTTACGTGATATTTTGCATCTCATAAGGAAATCTTTTTTACTTAATGCTTCATTAGCTTCAATATAATTAGCTCCTACTGAACCAGAAGCTCTTACTAATTGTGGCCCATCTTCTAAATTGCAAATTGTTCTAGGTAATTTTTTAACCAGAGTTCGACAATCTCTGGCAAAAACAAAGGTTCTTTCTTCTAAGTCATAATACTTTGGTAAAGCTGGGCTTTGTTTAGAATTTTGAATTTCTGTCATTCGAATTTGTTTACACTGTAACCGAAGGTTACATGTGTTTCGGATTTCGTGCTTCGAATTTCGAATTTAGTTAATTATATGTTACTTCTTTTACTGAGGTTGTTTCAACCCGAACAAACTTAGT
>JAMCYY010000082.1:2995-15247 GCA_023473205.1 Patescibacteria group bacterium | reverse complement strand
TTCGAATTTCGAATTTAGTTAATTATATTGAAGCTAATGAAGCATTAAGTAAAAAAGATTTCCTTATGAGATGCAAAATATCACGTAAGGAAGCAAAAGAAAGTAAGTTTTGGTTAAGATTAATTGATATTGAAAACAATCCAGAGCTAGAAAAAGAAAGGCAAAGGCTAATCCAGGAAGCAACTGAGTTAATGAATATTTTTGGTTCTATTATTCGGAAAAACGAATAGTTTTGATATTTGAAAATTTGAATTTTGTATTTGTTTCGAATTTCGGATTTCGTTTACCCTGTAAGGGATATTCGAATTTTTAAAAAATTATGGACCAACATCCTGTTCCTCAACCAATTGCCGGTTATGAATTCCGTTTAGTCGGCGACATGACCTTAAAGCAGTTTTTAAAACTGGCTTCCGGGGTTATTTTAGCCTTGATTGTTTATGCTGTTAATCCGCCAACGCTTATCAAGTGGTTTTTAATGCTCCTTTTCGGCGGCTTAGGTTTTGCCATGGCTTTTGTTCCTTTTGAGGGCCGTCCGGTAGACCTTTGGATTATTGCTTTTTTCAAAAGGATTTATTCACCTACCCTTTATCTTTGGCGGCCCAGAAAAGATAAAACCCAAGCTATTAGTTCGGTCACGAATCCGGCACCGCAGGCACCAGTTAATAATCCGTCAGCAACAGTTACCCCGCCGCAACCTTCCATTCCTACAGCTTCACCCAACCAACCAATTTATCAAGCCAATCCTGCCCCATCCGGGGCTTATACCCCCAAACCCATGCCTAAAACCATTTTCAAAGGATCAAATATTTATATTCCCCCACCAGAAATTCAAGTGAAAAACATCAAAAGGGTAGAAGCCAAATTTACCCCGGGGGTAGTTATTCCATCGGCCCCCACTATCCCTAATATTTTAGTTGGCTTTATCCATAATAAAGAAAATAAAATTATTGAAGGCGCAATTTTGGAAATCCGTGATTCTTATGGCACGCCGGTCAGGGCTTTTAAATCAAATAAACTTGGCCAATTTCAAAGTGCCACTCCTCTGCCTAATGGCCTTTATGAAATCGAAACGGAAAAGGAAGGCTTTGAGTTTGATATAATTAAAATCGAGCTTAAAGGCCAAATTATCCAACCAATAGAAATAGTTAGTAAATAAATTCGAAATCCGAAATTCGAAATCCGAAACAATCCGCCAGCTGGCGGGCTAAATTCAAAAATACAAAATTTTAAACAGTTTCGAATTTAGAAAATTTGAATCTTTTATTTGTTTCGATATTCGTGCTTCGATATTCGAATTTAGATTTTATATATGGATTCTGCCCAAATTCCTATCAGAGCCACAACCCAAGAACATCTTCCCATTGAAGACATTCTTGATAATCTGGTTGTCCTTAAAGACGGCTCTTGCGCCTTAATTTTAGCCGTTTCTTCGGTAAACTTTGACCTGCTTTCCGAAAAAGAGCAAGAAGCAATTATTTATGCTTACGCCTCACTTTTAAATTCTTTAACTTTCCCTATCCAAGTAGTTATCCGTTCACAACGAAAAGATATTAGCGCCTATCTTAATTTGTTAGAAAAACAAGAAAGTGTTAAAGCTAATAATCCTTTACTGTCTAACATGATCAAAGGCTATCGTAAATTTGTGGGAGAAATGGTGAAAAAAAATAATGTCCTTGATAAAAAATTTTATGTAGTTATCCCTTTTTCTGCCTTAGAGCTTGGCGTTGCTCCGACTTTAACCTCAATCTTTAAAAAAACCCAAAGCCTGCCTTTTACTAAGGATTATATTTTACCTAAAGCTAAAGACTCTCTTTTTCCTAAAAGAGACCATTTAATTAAACTTTTCGCCAGAATCGGCTTAGTTGCCCGCCAAATGCAAACTGAAGAACTAATTAAACTTTTTTATAATATTTACAATAGCGAAAACTCAACAACAGAAAAAGAGGCTGTCCAAAAATGAAATTTGATCTGGTAAAAAACCTGAAAAACAAAGTTAAAATTCCCTTACCTACGAAAGTGTTTCCCTCCACTCCACCCTCAATACCAGTGGCAAACATTGATTCAACGGTTCAAGATTTAATTGCCCCTTCGTTAATTGAGGTTGATTTTACCAATTTAAAAATTAACAATCATTATACCCGGACTTTGTTTATTCCCAACCAAAAGACTTCTTACCCACGTTATGTTTGGCCAAATTGGCTTTCTGCCCTAATTAATTATGACCATTCTTTAGATATTTCTCTTTATGTTTTTCCGGTTGCCAGCAATACGGTTTTAGATGACCTAAGAAGAAAAATTGCCGAAATGGAAGCAGAAATATCCATGGACATGGAAAGAGGCCGGATTCCTAATCCAGCAACCCAGGCAAAGCTTGAAGATTCTTTAGTCATGCAGGAACAGCTGGTTAAAGGCATGGAAAGATATTTTCAGTTTGGTCTTTATATTACTGTTCCGGCTGATAATTTAGATGAACTTAACAAAACGACCCAAGGCTTAAAATCAACCCTGGAAGCGCAAAAAATTTCTTCCAAAGATGCCATGCTTTATGAGGAAGAAGGCTTTAAAACCACCCTACCTCTTTGTTTGGACTTCCTAAACTGCACTTATAATATGGATACCACTGTTTTAGCCAGTACTTTTCCTTTTGCTTCTTCAGAATTGACTGCCAATGAAGGCATTCTGTACGGCATTAATGAGCACAATGGCAGTTTAATTATATTTGACCGCTTTACTATGGAGAACCAAAATGCCTGTATCTTCGCCAAGTCAGGTTCAGGAAAGTCGTATATGGTCAAACTGGAAATCATGCGTTCACTCATGTTTGATACAGAAATTATTGTCATTGACCCGGAAAATGAATATGAGAACCTTTCGAAAGCAGTCGGGGGTGAATATATTACTTTTGGCTTTAATTCCAAAGCTAAAATTAACCCTTTTGACCTTTCCCAGGTTAGGGAAGAAGGCGAAAACGAGCTTAACCAAAAAATTCTCTCTTTACACTCGCTTTTTAAAGTTATTATGGGCCAATTAAACCCAACTGAAGAAGCTATTCTTGACCGGGCATTAAGCTTAACTTATCAAATGAAGGGCATTACCCAAGACCCGGCAACCCAAGGCAAAGAACCTCCTTTAATGGAAGACCTTTACAAAACTTTAATTGGTATGGAAGAGCCGCTGGCCCGCTCTTTAGCTGACCGGATTGAAAAATTTGTCAAAGGCTCTTTTTCCGGCATTTTTGACCAAGCCTCTAACGTTAATATTAAAAATCCCTTTACTGTCTTTTCCTTACGTGATTTAGAATCGGCTTTGCGGCCAATTGCCATGTTTATTATTTTAGACTTCATCTGGACCAAGGTAAGAAAGGAATTGAAAAAAAGATTACTTGTTGTTGATGAGGCTTGGTTTATGATGCAGTCAGAAGATTCTGCCAACTTTTTAAACTCAATTGCCAAAAGGGCGAGAAAATATTATTTAGGTGTCACCACGATTACCCAAGACGTGGAAGACTTTCTTAAAAATGATATTGGCAAAACCATTGTCACTAACTCTTCAATCCAGGTTTTAATGAAACAACACCCGGCAGCCATTGAAAAAGTAGCTCAAACATTTTATCTTTCTGAAGGAGAAAAGCAGTTTTTACTGGCTTGTGATGTCGGTGAAGGCTTGTTTTTTGCCGGCAGTAACCATGTAGCTATAAAAGTAGTTGCTTCTCCGGAAGAACATGAATTAGTAACTTCCAAACCCCAGGAAATTTTAGCCAAGCAAAATAAGGCCAAAGAGATACCTTTGCCTGAACCAGTAAAAGAAACCCCTCCTCCAACCAAGGTTGCTACCCAAGTTATTAACCAAACTACTTCTGTCCCAATAAAAATTGAAACAATAAAAGTAGATACTCAACCAGTTTCTCAAACTCCTTTGCCCCCAAGATTTAAAAGTGAGATAATTATGGAAAACAATGAAAAGCCAACTATTCAAAAATAGTACTTCTGATCCGAAAATTATTTTAGCCTGCGAAAAGGCTGCTAGGTTTTTACAAAATAAAGAAAATCAAAACCAAAATTGGCATGGCCTTAATTATTCTCAAGTTGAAATTCTTTTAAGAAAGGAACTGGAGGAATTACAATCAATTGGAATTCTTCCTTCTGAAGCAGATCTAGAAAAACTTACGCCGGAAGAAATATTAAAATTCCTTGAACAATCTCAAGCTCCTGGAGAAGTTCCAACGGCTGCTGTTCCTACTTCAGAACTACAAAATCTGATTGTCGAGCTAGATGAATTAGAACAACAAAAAGCAGAGATTAAAGAAAAAGTACTTTCTCAAGCTCATAAATTTCTTGAAGATGAAAGCCATTATCAGAGAACCATTAGGAAAATTAGAACAGAATTGGAGAAAAGACTAGGATTAGACCCTTTAGGGCAAAAACGAGAACAAATTATTGACCGCCTGGACGAAAATCTTGAAATCGATCCAGAATTGTCTGAAGCGATCCAAAGATTGGAGAGTACTTCTTTAGGGCAAAATTCTGAAACACGGGAACAGGTTGAAAAAGAAGTTCAAAGAGTAATTTCTCAAGCAGTAGCCAGAGATGAAACCTTAAACAAAGAACAAAAAGAATATATAGAAGGCTTGAGCTCTTCTTTACCTGAAATCGAAAAACTTTCTAATTTAAGTGATAGGAAGGTGTTTTTAGAAGAAGTCATTCCTAAACCAATTTCTCAAACACAAGAAGCTGCAAATCTCCTGGCTAACCAGGCCTTTTTCCTTGAACAACTTCCCTGGCGTAATCATAAACAAATAGCCCAAGTGACCATAATCCTTAGTGCTAAAAGATTAGAAAAAATTGGTCACTTTTCTCCATCGGAGATTAAACAAATGGATGCTTCCCTGGAAGAAATTTTAGGCAAAGAAATTCCTTTACCGAAGACAGGAGAAAAACAACCATTAGCTAACCTTTATCTTTTACCTGCTAATGAAAATGGACAGACTTTTCAAGACAAATCTTTTTCTCTTTTACAAAGAAAAGGCTTAAATCCGGAAACAGTTGACTTGCTCGGGAAGAACTTAAGTGACTTTCAAAAATCACTAAACTTTGCCCAAAAAACCACGACTGAAGATGTTAGCCTTACAATTGATAGTCTAAGGCTAAATTCTCCTCACTCACCTCTCCTCGCAACACTTGAAAGAGAAAGAAGCCTTCAGGTTCTTACACCTCAGAGGAATATCGCACCTTGGGAAAAATTTCGCTCCTTTGTTTGGGGAAAACAAAAATTTTTACTAACTTCTGAAGGTCAAGTTCTCCGCGTTGGCCGACCTTCGCTCACTGGACGAATCGCTAATTTCTTTTATCGGATTTTTGCCCCTACTGTTCTTGGACCACCCTTACAAAGGATTATTGTTAATAGTGCCCAAAGGGAATTAACAGGCAATCTTTTAACAGTTCTTATTCCCGCACAAGGAAGACAAACGACAGGTTTTTTATCTTCTTTTGCGAAATCTTTATTAGAAAATCTCCAAGGCAGCCGGATTTTAATTTCCATTGGCAATGGAACAGCTGGATTTATTACTGGTCAAAACGGCCTTGGACAAAGAATGGGCCGAGGACTACAAAATGTAATTTCTGCTCTATCTTCCGCTGATACAGTAAAAGGGCCAATGAAAATTTTAGGAATTTTCGCATTTGCTATCTTTATAATTTTCTTTATTTCTCAAGGTACAGTTGCTGAAGTCTTTTTTAACAGTCAAGGCATTAGCAGCAACTTAATTTCTTCCAAGGGTCTGCCTTCTTTAAACTGTGACAATCCCCCACGACATTTAGCCGAAGAAGTAATTTGCCGACTGGTTAAAAGCTGCGGCATTGGTCAAGTCCTTTCCGGTAATATTAATGATGTTGACTTATGTTTAGATCAACCACCACCGCTTTTAGGTTTACAAGCCGTTAAGAACGCTTTTCATAATTCCGCAGTCGAATGCCAGGAATGCGCCGGATATCTTCAGTGCGTTGGTTTTACCGTTGGCATCCAAAATGCCATTGGACAACCTTTAACCAAATCCGTAGCTTCAGCCAAAGATTATATTGTGCCACCTTATCCGCAAGGCTACGCTTTTATTGAGGGCAGTTTAAAACCTCAAGTGGGTGATTTGGTTATTTGGCCGGGAACATCAGCAGGACCGGATGGCCATATCGGTATTGTAATTGGAGTCAAAACAGCTAATCCTAAAGACGATTCCGGAAAAATTAGTGTTGCTCAAGCCAATGGTTATGATGGTTCTATTAATGTTCTTGATTATCCTTTTGGAAATGGTGCCGACCATCCGGGTGGTTATTTAAGATGGAGTAAATAAAATGAAAAAGAAGCAATTAAGAATTATCCTGATTTTAGCCGCTATTGCCATAATCTTTTTGGGAATTAAAATCCTGCTGCCCAAGCAAGAAATACCGGTGATCATAAATACTTCACCAGTAAATCAACAAAGCAATCTTTCTTTAGAAACTCAAATTGCAATTACTTTTGACAAAGAAATTACTTTATCAGACTGGCAAGTTACAACTTTTCCAACCATTAAATTTAATTTAAAACAGGATAAAAACAGTTTAGTCATTCTACCAACTGAAAAGTTAACCGGCCAAACAGAATACAAAATTGAATTAAAAAATAAACAAATTGCCAACTTTTTATATTCTTTTTCCTTTATCACCCAAAAAGAGCCTTTTATCCCTACCTCAACTGAAGGCAAAGGCGTTGGAACGCCAAATTTTTATCAAAGCTTCCGACAAAAAATTGATAATGATTATCCCCTCTTTGACGAAGTTCCCTATATTAGTCAAAATTGGAACATTACTTATACTGATGCTTTAAAATTGAAAGTAACCCTTAAAAAAGATACTCCAGAGATCAGACAGGAAGTCTTGGACTGGATTATGGACAAAGGAGTTGATCCTTCAACTCACAAAATTGACTGGAAACTGCAAAAATAGTCATTATTCTTCATTCTGCAATCTCACCGGCATAATGATATGCAAAAAAGACTCATCCCCTACCAAATGAAAGGCTCCCGGATTTAAAGAACCATTAACTTCCATGGTAATTTCCTTAGCATCAATTGCCCCTAAAAATCCTTGCAAAAAACGAAAATTAAAAGCAATTTCACCTTCTTCCCCTTCAACTTTTGCTTCCAATGAATTTTTATTCTCTCCAACTTGAGGTGAATTAGCACTCAATTCAAGATGGTCATTGTTAATTTTAATTTTAACAATATTGGCTGAATCTCTCGCAAAAATAGAAACCACTCTTACGGCGCGGCTAAAAGAATCTTTGTCAATAAAAACTTTGGTTGTAAAGCTTTGAGGAATAATTTTCCCGTATTCCGGAAATTCCCCTTCAATTACCCGCGAAAAAAGTTCTGATTCAGGGAAAACAAAGACAACTTGATTTTCTTCCTGGGTGAAACCCATTTTAATATTTTCATTTTTTTCTTCACTTAAGATTTTGGCCACTTCCGATAAGGTTTTTGATGGTAAGATTAAAAACATTTCTTTCTTAATTTCAGTTTCTAAAGGAATGGTCTTTAAAGATAGCCTGTAACCGTCTGTAGCAACCAAAGAAAGCTCTTTGTCTTTTATCCTGACTAAGACTCCGGTTAAAATTGGTCTTCCTTCGTCAGTCGCAGCTGCAAAAGCCACTTGATTAATCGCAGTGACTAATTTATCTGTCGGTAAAGTAAATAAAGATTCCGCTGAATAAGAAGGCAATTTGGGAAATTCACCGGCAGAAATACCATTAATACTGGCCTCATATCCCTGGGAACGGATAATTAAAGCATTTTCTTTAGTTTCCAGTTCAATTTTTTCAGCTGGAAGCGAAGCGACCATTTCCGTTAAAATTTTAGCCGGAATGGTAATCTCCCCTTCTTCTTCAATCTTAGCCCCTAACCAAAGAGTAACTCCGGTTTCTAAATTAGTCGCTGAAATTTGCAGCCGGTTTTTGTCAGTCTTTAAAAGTACATTAGCCAAAATTGGTAATTGGGCTTTAGAAGAAATTGACCGTGAAGCAGTACTAAGGCCTTTATTAAGATTCTCTTGCAGTATCTGCACTCTCATTGGTGTCTCCTTATTTAAAAAAGTAATTTAATAATATTGTTCTCCTGCTATCTTGTTAGCTTGTTATTTCTCTTAGGGATGTTTCTGTTTTTTCTAAAAGGTCTTTTTTCATTTTATCTAATTTTTTCTTTATTAAATAGTAGTAATAGTAGTAGAGACTGTGTATAAGTTGATATTTTGCGTTTTTGGCTTTAATTTTCGGGTTATCTTTTTGTTAATATTAAGCCTGGCTTATTGTGAATAACTTTGTTGATAAGTTGGCAAAAATTGTTGATAAGTGTATAACTTACTCAACTTTTACAGAGAGTCTTTGTTTTATCCCCGAGATATGCACCCTTAAATCCTCATCTTCACGAAGCTGATTTACAATTTTTTCCACACCGTGCATAATCGTGGTATGATCTCTTCCTCCTAAGATGTTACCAATTTCCATTAAGGGTAAGTTTAATTCAATTTTTAATAGATACATAATAACTTGTCTGGGAAGGACAATTTCTTTAACTCTGGTTTGGCCTTTAATCTGGGCAGTTTTTAAATGATAATAGTCTGCTACCACGTCAATGACGGTTTTGGGTTTAATTGCTTTATGGCTAAGTTCTTTTTCTGCTAAAGCTTTTCCGAGTAAAGTGTTAACCATCTCGACTGAAAGAGGGATATTCTTAGTTTCCGACTCAGTGATCATCCGCGTTAAAAATCCCTCCATCTTGCGATTTGATTCAATATTGGCGGCAATAAGTTGAGCTAAATCCATTTTCAGGTCAATTTTTTGCTGTCTGGCCTTAATAAGCAAAATGGCTGTCCTCAACTCAAAGTCAGGCGGTGGAACATCCACAATTAATCCTGCTTCAAAACGAGAGCGCAGGCGTTCCTCAAGTTTAGCGATTTCTTCCGGAGGACGGTCAGAGGTCATGACAATTTGCCCCCCCATCCGCTGAATGGCGTTAAAAGTATGGAAAAATTCCTCCTGGACGGTGACCTTGCCAGCGATAAACTGAATATCGTCTAGAAGTAGGACTTTAATGGAACGAAATTTTTTCCGGAATTGCTCTGTATTTTTGTTTTTAATGGCCTCAATAATTTCGTTAGTGAATTCTTCTCCCGGGCAAAACAAAACTTTAATGGAGGGATTTTTTTTAAGGATTTCATTGCCAATAGCCTGCATCAAATGAGTTTTGCCGACACCGACGCCGCCCCAAATAAAGAGAGGATTATAGGTTGATCCGGGTTTTTTTGCCACAGCCGTGGCCGCGGCGTAAGGCAATTGATTCGAGCCGGAAACCGCCAAGCTTTCAAAGGTAAAGTCTGACCGCAGGCGGTGGTCGTTTTTTGAAGGGATATCATTAGTTGCCTGGCTGAAAAGAGGGCCGTTTTCCGTTTTTGGTGCAGGAACTGGTTTTATGATAAAAACAAGGCTGACGTTACTTTTTGTTTGGTGATCAATGATATTTTTAAGAAGGGAATAAAAACGGTCCTCGATCATATTTTTGATGTAACCTGAAGGGCAGCCAATGGTGGCGATGCTGCTTTCCAAGGAAACCAGTTGTGTACCAGTGAAAAGAGTTTGGAAATTAGCTATAGAAACCGAAAGCTTAATTTCTTCAAGAATGTTTTTCCAAAGTATTTCATTCATTTTTTTGTTGGGCAGAAGCTAAAATAAAGGTTTGCTTAAGGATTTTATTTGAAGATTTTCTAATCCTTAACAGGGTTATCTTAGGGTACTTATCCACAATTTGTCAAGGAGAAAAACGCTGATTGTCGCTAAAGTTAACGCTGAAGACCGCTGAATCAAGGTCTTGGTTATTTAAAGAAATTAAGGTATAATGTTTTCAATAGTAAACGGAGGAATAAAATAATATGCCTAAGAGAACTTACCAACCTAAAAAACTTAAAAGAGCCAGAAAACATGGGTTTAGGGAAAGAATGAAGACTCACGATGGCCGTCTGGTTCTTAAAAGAAGAAGGGCTTGTGGAAGAAAAAGAATTACCACTGTATAAATAATTTCTAATTATTCTAATTGTCCTAATTGACCTAAATAACTTAAACATTTTTTAGAATAATTAGAGCAATTAGGTTAATTAGGCATTTTTAATGTGCTTCCTAAAAAAAATCGTCTCACCCGTAAGGAAATTTTAAAATTAAAAGGAAAAAGAGAAATCCTTCAATTCCGTTTTTGGGGTTTAATTTATTCTCCGGCAAAAGGACGTAAGTTTGGCTTAATTATTTCCCAAAAAGTTGCTCCTAAAGCAGTAGAAAGGAATCGGGTTAAAAGACTTCTCTACCGGGCAATTGAAGAAGGTTTTCCAAATTTTGGTTTTTTTCTTTTCTTGGCAAAAAAAACAATTTTAACGGCAAGTTTGGAAGAATTAAAAAAAGAACTGGAATTGTTAAATGGGAGGATTAAATGAAGGGAATAGTTTTATTTTTAATTAGAATTTATCAGCAGTATTTTTCTTTTGACCATGGATTTTTTTATTATTTGTTTGGCCAGCCCGCTTGCCGTTTTAATCCTCATTGTTCTGATTATGCCTACCAAGCTGTAAATAAATATGGTATAATTTTCGGAAGCTGGAAAAGCTTTAAAAGAATTATTAAATGTGGTCCTTGGACCAAAGGCGGAAATGACCCGCTAATTTAATTAAAAAAAATGTTAACACAAATTTGGACAGTTTTACTCTATCAGCCGATTTTAAATGCCTTAATTTTGCTTTATCAATTACTTTTTTCAAATTTAGGGCTGGCGATTATTGCCTTAACGGCCTTAATTCGTTTGATTTTAATTCCTTTGACCAATCCCCAATTAAAATCAGCCCAAAAAATGCAAGAGTTAGCTCCGGAGTTGGATAAGCTTAAGAAAAAGTATAAAGACGACAAACAAAAATTAATGCAGGCCCAAATGGAGCTTTATAAAACGCATGGTATTAATCCAACTTCAGGTTGTTTACCTCAAATTTTACAGTTTGTGATCTTGATTTCTCTTTATCAAGCTTTTAATTTGGTCGTTCGTTCTGGCGCGGAAGTTGTTGATAAGATTAACCAAAGCCTTTATCCTTTTGTCCAGCTGCCGGCTGGCAGTGCCTTAAACTTGAAATTTTTATATCTGAATCTTTCTCAGCCGGATTTAATTCACATTCCGAATTTTGTGGCAATTCCGGGTCTTTTTGTTATTTTAGCGACGGTATTTCAGTTTCTTTCTTCAAAGTTAATGATGCCGGTGGTTAAAGAAGAAGCAAAAGAAGCTAAGGGGACTAAGACTGAGACTGATGATATGGCCGTGGCAATGCAAAAACAAATGCTTTATCTTTTTCCTTTGATGACTTTGGTTTTTGGGTATACCATGCCTTCAGGAGTTATTCTTTATTGGTTTATCTTTTCCCTTTTTGCCTTTATTCAGCAGGTTATAATTAATAATCAAAATAAGAAAGGTAAGGTGCTTTCTTGTGAACAACGATCAAATTGAAAAAATTAATGAAGAAGCCGCTAATTTAATTGCGGATTTAGGGGTTTTAGCAGAAGTAGAAACAAGTTTTGACGAGGAGACAAGTTTAGTTAATGTCCAAGTTGACTCTCAGGACGCGGCTGTTCTAATTGGTTTCCATGGCGAGACGCTTCATTCTTTACAATTAATTATTACCTTCATGGCCCATAAAATTTTAGGAGAATGGATGAAAGTAACGTTTAATGTTGGTGACTATCGGCAAAAGCGGGAAGAACAACTTAAAAAATTAGCTCTTAACTTGGCGATGAAAGTCAAGTTTTCCAAGGAACCAC
Source organism: Patescibacteria group bacterium (assembly GCA_023473205.1). Lineage (GTDB taxonomy): Bacteria > Patescibacteriota > Microgenomatia > UM-FILTER-40-11 > UM-FILTER-40-11 > JAMCYY01. Next base: position 3,379 of record JAMCYY010000082.1, on the reverse strand, counting down.
AATATATTCCCAATTTAACTGCTGGTGAAAGAAGAATTATTCATTTAATCTTGGCTGATCATCCTGAAGTGGTGAGCGAGTCTGAAGGTGAAGGCAGACAGAGACAGTTAGTGATTAAACCGAAGACTCTTTGATAAATCAAAGACAATTTTTAATTTTAAATTTTAAATTTTTATTCAATATCTAAATTTTTAGTATTTTAATTTTTAAAAATTAAGATATTAAGATATTAAAAATTGATTAAAAATTAATAATTACAAATTAAAAATTTTTAGACATAATTTTGATGAAGAAAATTGAAATACTTTATGTTTTGTATTCAGTTTTCTTCCTTCTCCTTCCTCTTCAGCTTGGTCGGCACTTTTGGTTAAAAAGTTCCTATCT
>JAMCYY010000082.1:0-2985 GCA_023473205.1 Patescibacteria group bacterium | reverse complement strand
CAAAATTGGCGGTTCTGGGTCTTAATAAATATTTTTAAAAAAAAACTTATTTGGGTAGTTTTATATCTTATATTTATTACCGTCAATATTTTACGCGCCTATTCCCCTCTTCCTGCTTTCTTTTCTTGGCTAAGGGTTACTGAATTTTTAATATTAGGCCTTATTTTTATCAGGAATACTCGTGATGTCTACTTTTCTCTACAAAGAATAATCTCTTTTGTAGTAATCTTTGAATTTTTCCTCGGTTTAACTCAAACCCTTAGACAGTCATCACTCGGGGGACTTTTTTGGCTTTTAGGCGAGAGGACTTTTAATATTTTTACCCCAGGAATAGCCAGGGGACTTTGGTTAGGAAAAATAACCTTGCGTCCCTATGGCACTTTCTCTCATCCTAACAGTTTAGCTGGCTTTATTTTAATCTCTTTAATCTTTATTTTGGGTAAGGCTAAACACACTTGGCTCGACAAATTGGCCTTACTTGCTGGATTTGTTTTAATCCTTTTGAGTTTTTCCCGCACAGTTTGGTTGGCATTAGTTGCTTTGGGTTTAGGGGTGCTACTTTTCAAGTTAAAAAAGAAGTTATTGACCTTTAGCTTTGATTCTCTTTTTCTTTTGTTAGCCGTGCCTTTAGGGGCATATTCTTTTTCAAAGACAACTCTTGATTCAGCCTCATATCTGGTTAGAGTGGACTTGGCTAAGTTTGCACTTAATATTATTAAAGGCTCTCCCCTCTTTGGTGTTGGCTTGAATAACTTTGTTGTCAGTCTTGCCAAAGATTATCAGTATAATTCGCAGGGAATTTATTGGTTGCAGCCAGTTCATAATATATTTTTATTAATGGGAAGTGAGATAGGCCTGATTGGTTTAAGTATTGCCATTATCTTCTTGTTTTTATTAGTCAAAAAATTGCTATCTTGTTACAATTGCTGTCCTGTTAAAAAAAATTCCCAAATAACCAGTTACCAAGATAACAACTTAACGATTAAACCCTTAGTTCTTCTTTTTGCCTTGTTTTCAATCCTTTTTACCGGTTTTTTTGACCATTATTGGCTAACTTTAATTCAAAACCAACTTTTATTGGTCACGGTTTTGTCTTTAGCTTATGGTCAAGGAAGTGATAAAATTGGTTGATGCCAAAAACCCGTGTTGTTGCTAATACCCTCTTTCAGGTTCTTAACCGAGGAATAGTTGTCCTGGTCTCATTTCTAACTACGGCTTTTCTGACTCGTGCTTTAGGTACTTCAGGCTATGGTGATTATGTCTTTATTACCAGTTTTATCCTTCTTTTTGTCAGCCTCTCGGATTTGGGTATCACAGTGATTGGTATAAGTGAGGCCGCTAATGAAAAAGAGAAAATCGGTTTTATCTTCAGTCAGGTTTTAGTTCTTAGGATTATCCTTTCTTTGTTCCTTTTCTTGGCATACAATTTAGTAACCCAATTTCTGCCACAATTTCAGACCCTGAGGGAACCAACTTTTTGGGCATCTTTTGTCGTTGTTTTCTTAGTTTTAAGGACAACTAGTCAGGCAATTCTCCAGACACATTTAAGAATGGACCTGGCCTCTGTTTTAGAGGTTTTTTCTTCTTTAATTTTTCTTTTCTTTTTACTGGTTTATAATTTTCGAACCCATTCAGTTTCCCTTCCTTTCTTGATGATCATTTGGTCACTTTCTGCTTTAATTTCCGGGGTAGCTGGTTATTTTATCTCCTCACGTTATACTACCCTTTACCCCAGATTTAACTTTAATGGGGCAATGAAGCTTTTTAAAAACGCCGCCCCTTTGGGGATTTATTTGTTGGTTTATTCTATTTATGACCGCGGAATTGACTCCTTTATATTAAAAACTTATTTTCCCAGTGATATTGTTGGTTTTTACGGTTTGGCTTACAAAATCCACGGGAACTTAGTTTTAGGGGCAGCTTTTTTAATGAACAGTTTGTTTCCTTTATTGGCTTCTTTTAAAACCGACATTGTTGCTTTAAAAAAACTTTATCAAAAAGCTTTAACAGTTCTTTTTTTGGTTGCTTTACTGGTTGTTTTTTTGGGTTTTATTTTTGCTCCTTTAGTGATAAAAACTATTGGTGGGGTAAGTTTTTTGTCTTCAATTTCTATTTTTAGAATTTTATTAATTGCAACTTTCTTTGCTTACCTTAATCATCTAACAGGTTATACGATGATCATTTTAGGCGAACAAAAAAAACTTTTACTTTTTTCTTTAGTTGCTTTTTTGTTAAACTTAGCTGTTAACTTAATTTTTATTCCTTTATTTTCAATGAAAGCGGCGGCGGCGGTGACGATCTTAACGGAGTTAATGATTTTTCTTTTGACGCAAAAATTTCTAGAAAAGAAATATCATTTAAATTTTTCTTTTTCTGATCTAAGTAACAGCTGGCATTTACTCTGGCAAAAAAAATTAAAATATTTCGATTAATTTGTACTAATATTAATTAGGATATCGGAATTCTCAATTAGAAGTGAGATGTGAGAGATGAGAAGCTAGATGTTGAAGTGAGAGGTGAGAAGCTGGATCAAAAATTTCAGCACAATATTCCCGTCTTCACACTTCTAAGCTCCAGCTTCTCACGTCTATCTTCTCACTTCAAGTTAGATTTTAGAATTTAAGATTATTTTTAAAAAAATATAAAAATATGGTTCCTCTAAACAACATAAACAATTTGAGAATATGGACTGACGGGGGAGCACGGGGAAATCCTGGCCCGGCAGCAATTGGAGTTTATATTGAAGACGAAAAAGGAGAAGCTCTTTTAAAACATGGGAAAAAAATTGGCTACGCCACTAACAATGTTGCTGAATACCAAGCGGTAATTGAAGCGTTGACGTGGTTAAAAGAATCTTCTTTAGAGCTTAGCCAAGTTGATTTTTTTTTGGACTCAAGTTTAGTAGTTAATCAATTAAACGGAGTCTTTAGAATAAAAGAAAACCATCTTAGAGATCTAATTAATATTAGTACAAATTAATCGAAA
>JAMCYY010000101.1 GCA_023473205.1 Patescibacteria group bacterium | reverse complement strand
CTTCTTCGACCGTCACTACCCCGTCTTTCCCAACCTTATCCAAAGCCTCGGCTATTTTTGCCCCAATCTCTGCATCTCCAGCTGAAATTGTAGCAACTTGAGTAATATCTTCTTTCCCCTTAATTGTTTTGGACATCTTCTTAAGAGAATCAATTACTGCTTGAGTGCCCGCTTCAATTCCTTTTCGCAAAACCATGGGATTAGTCCCGGCTGTAATATTTTTCAGACCTTGATTAATGATTGAGTAAGCTAAAACAGTCGCCGTCGTTGTTCCGTCTCCGGCGTCTTCATTAGTTTTTGAAGAAGCTTCTTTAATCAAAGAGGCACCCATATTCTCGAATGGGTCTTCAAGTTCGATTTCTTTGGCAACCGAAACTCCATCATGAACAACACTAGGAGCTCCCCACTTTTTATCCAAAGCTACATTTCTTCCCTTCGGTCCTAAAGTGGTTGCAACTGCACGCGTTAATTTTTCAACTCCAGTTAGAAGTTTCCTTCGTGCTTCTTCGCCATAAATAATTTGTTTTGCCATAAATTTAAGTTATTTTACTTCAATTGCGAGGATATCCTCAAATTTTACCAATAGATAATCTTTGCCTTCGTATTTTACTTCGTTGCCTCCCCATTGTTTATAAACGACAACGTCTCCTTTTTTACATGGCGCCGGTTTTTTTACTCCTGCTTCAGTAATTTCCTGATCTCCAACCTCCAAAACTTTACCTCTCTGAGGTTTTTCTTCGTGAGTTTCCGGTAGAACAATCCCAGAAGCAGTTCTTTTTTCCGCCTCTAAAGGTTCAATTAAAAGATATCCTGAAGTTGGTTTAAGTTTCATTATGTCTTAAAAGACTATTTTATAAAATAGTAAGTCCCAATTGTAAAAAAAAGAGAAATAATTGTCAAGAGAGAATAAGTTCAAAATCCTAAAAGACCAAAAGCAACAAAAACAATAACTCCCAACAAAACTAAACCGCTTAAAAAACCGGCACAAGCGGTAAGTAGTAAAAATAAAAGATTTTTTAAACTTCTTTGTTCTTTCATAATTTATCTTGCTTATTTACTGCATTTAATCTAAAATGCCCAACAGTTAATTGTAACAAATTTTGAGATAGAAGAAATAGTCTTTATAATAAATCATAATGAAGAAAATAATTTCTTTTTTGGAAAAAACAAAAATTTCTCAAGTTCTTAAAACTTTTTCAGTAAAACATTTAAAAAGGTTTAAAAAATATCAAACTAGAAAAACAAAACTAATTGCTCTGGGCGCTTTTGGTTTTACTATTTGTCTTTATTTATTTTGGGGTATCCCTGCCCCTTGGAATTTAAGCTCCGCCTCTTTTCCTATTTCCACTAAAATTTATGATCGAAACGACAAACTCCTCTATGAAATTTATGTGGATCGAAATCGCACCCCAATAAAAATTTCTGACTTGCCGGATCACGTTAAGTGGGCAACAATCTCTGCAGAAGATAAGGATTTTTATCATCACCATGGTTTTTCCATTACTGGGATTGGCCGTGCGAGTTATAACATTATTTTTCATCAAAAACTCCAAGGAGGTTCAACAATCACTCAGCAATATGCAAAGAATGCATTCTTAACTCAAGAGCGTTCGATTACTCGAAAAATAAAAGAACTTGTAATTGCAATCAAACTAGAGAACCAATTAACCAAAGATCAGATTTTAGAAAACTACTTAAATACTATTTATTTCGGTCGTGGTTCTTATGGAATTGAAACCGCGTCGCAACAGTATTTCAACAGAAGTGCTAGTCAATTAAGCCTTGCGCAATCAGCCGTTATTGCTTCAGTACTTCGCTCTCCAGGTTATTACGATCCTCAATACGGTAAAGAAAACATGTCGCGACTTAAAGCTCGATTCCAATACGTATTAGATGGAATGGTTAAGTCTGGCTGGATTACAAAATCCCAAGAGAAGGCGGCTAAGTTTCCAACCATAATGCCTGGGACTTCTGAAGGTTGGCTATCTGGACCTAAGGGTTACTTAATTGAAATGGTGCGCTCTGAATTGATCAAGCGCGGATTTACTGATGACCAACTTATGAAAGGTGGCCTTGTAATTAAGACCACCTTTGATCAAAAAGCACAGACTGCGGCAATCGGAGCAGTTGCGGCTTTAACGCCGGCCAAGTCTCCAGAAAATTTACATATTGGATTGGTTGCAATTCGTCCAGGAACCGGCGAAATCATTGCACTTTATGGTGGTCGCGATTATGTGAAGCGCCAGTTAAATGATGCAACGCAATCAATTGCATTGGCCGGATCAACATTTAAACCTTTCGCGCTCGCTGCGGCTCTTGAATCTGGAATTCCTCTAACTTCAATGTGGAACGGCGATACACCTCAAACATTTGATGATGCTGGTAAGCCATACATTGTCAATAATTATGGTGGCGAAGGTTGGGGCCAAATAGATTTGATGACTGCAACTGCGCACTCTGTAAATACAGTTTACGTTCCACTTGGAATTAAAGCAGGACCAGATAAAGTTGTAGACGTCGCTCGACGTGCAGGCATTCCCGATTCTGTAGCAATGATGCCAACACCTTCAGTTGTATTAGGTGCGGCGTCTCCTCACGTAATTGATGTTGCAGTTGCATATGCAACTTTTGCAGCACAAGGCGTTTATGCAGCACCTTGGTTTATTACAGAAGTAAATGGATCAAATGGTGGAGTGCTTTATCAAGCTGCATCTCCTTCACCTAATACCGTATTTAGTAAAGATGTAATGGCGGATTTAACTTACGGATTACAAGAAGTAGTTAAAAATGGAACTGCTACTTATGGAACTGCAGGTCTAGGCCGCCCAGCTGCTGGCAAAACCGGCACTTCAGAACAGAATGCATCGGCCTGGTTTAGTGGTTACACACCACAACTTGCCGCTTCGGTAGCTATGTTCCGTGATGATGCCACACAAACACTTAATGGAATTGGTGGATTGAATTCTGTCACTGGTGGAACTTTCCCAGCAAAGATTTGGACTGCGTTTATGAAAGGCGCACTAAGCGGCGAACCAGTACTCTCTTTCCCTAAACCAGTTCATATTGGCGGCACCGATCCGGTTG
>JAMCYY010000104.1 GCA_023473205.1 Patescibacteria group bacterium | reverse complement strand
TCTCTCATTCCCAGGTTGTCAATTACTTATCGGCGCATGGCCGAACTTATGGGCCAACAGTCAGACAATACGGCTTTTAATATTATCAGTCAGACTTTAGGGGGAGAAAAAATCCAAAAAGTAATTGACAACCTGGGAATGAGAGAGACTTCCTTTGCTGAGAATGAAACCAGTGCTGGGGATATTGGTTTGCTTTTAGAAAAAATTTACCGCGGCCAAGTTTTGAACCAGGAAAGCCGTGAAGAAATTCTTTCTTTTCTAACTAAGACAATTTGGGAAGACCGGATTCCGGCAGGAGTTCCCGCTGATATTCGCGTGGCTCATAAAATCGGCACGGAAGTGGGCGTGATTTCTGACGCGGGAATTATTTATGGGGAAAAACCTTTCGTTTTAGTAATTATGTCAGAGGGAGTTAATGAAATTGAGGCAAAAAAAGCCTTACCAGATATAACTAAAAAAATTTGGGAAATGGTGGAGTAGGGAAATTTAGATGATTGATCTGCATACTCATTCTAATGCCTCGGATGGAGTTTTAATGCCGGAGGCTTTGGTTCAAAAAGCCAAGGAAATTGGGCTTTCTGCCATGGCTTTAACAGATCATGATCAAGTATCAGGAGTGTCAAAAGCTTTAGAAAGCGGAAAAAAAATTGGTCTTGAAGTTGTTCCCGGAGTGGAACTTTCCAGTTATTGGCAAGAAAAAGAGAGAAAAGAATTCCATACTTTGGGTTATTTCATTAATTGGGAAGACCAAGAACTTAAAGAAAAATTGACTTTTTTTCAGGAAAAGCGGGAAGAAAGAGCCAAAAAAATTTTGAGGATTTTGAGAGATTGGGGGTACTTGGGGGAATGGGAAAACCTGCAAAAAATTGCGACTGGTTCAATTGGCATGCCTCATATTGCCAGAACTTGTTTTGAAGATCCGCGAAATAAAGAAAAATTTTTAAAAGAGTTTGGCGGTATTCCGCAGGTTAATGATTTTGTTCAAAAATATATGCTTCGGGGAAAGCCAGCTTATGTGGAAAAAACCCTAATCCCGCCCAAAGAAGCCATTGATTTAATCCATAAGGTTGGCGGAGTGGCAGTCTTAGCCCATCCTTGTTTTGATCTTTCCCAAGGTGACTTCGAAACAATTAAAATTCTTAAAGAGTGGGGAATTGAAGGCTTGGAAGCGCTGGCGCCTTTTAGAACTCCGGAACTAACCAAAGAAAGTATCAAATATTTTTCCCGGATGGCTAAGGACAATAATTTGTTAGTTACCGGCGGTTCTGATTATCATGGCATTGACGGTATTGGCGCGGGATTAGGGTTTTTGGAGTGGGGAATGGAAGTTCCTGATGAAATTTTAACGGATTTAAAAAACTATAAAAATATTCAATAAATATTATAATTCTATTCTTCCTATTTCAAAAGATCTTAAGACAATATTAGTTTTGTCCCAGTATTTAAATTTTATTTGGTCTAACTCCTTTGAGGCTAATTCTCTTTTATCTTGATTAATACTGCAGCCGGAAACGATAAAGAAAGGCGACTCCTTATATCTTCCCGGAAAAGATTCTCCCGATTCATCTATAAATATTGTATAGGCCTCAAGTGAATTTTAGCATAATTATTTTGCTTGCCTCTGCCTTCGGTGCAAAAATAAAAATTAATTTTGAAAGGATTCAAATTAATTTCAAATTAATTATTGCTTTCAAGGAAAGTTGACGTAAAATCTGTTTAAAGGTCGTTCTATATGGGCGGCCCAAGAGACAGACGACATCTAAACTTGCCCAAGAAATTAATTAGGACAGGAATTAAGGATTAAGTTTTTTCGATTGGGGTAGAGCGATTCATATTAAGTCGACTACCTCTTTTTTTGTGGAAAAAAAAGAAGGGAGGTGATAAAAATCGAAGAAAAAGGAAAGATTGGAGCTGCCGTTTTTATTTTACTTTTCCAGGCATTAATTGATTACTCTTGTTTCTTTTTTAAAGAAAGTAATTATTACAAACAGACTGAATTTTGTAGAAAAGACCCAGAACCACCTACTGAAAGCCATTATCTATTTAGTTCTACGACAACAGTGACGATATCGGGAACTGTTTCAGGAACAACAACGACAACTTAATAGAGGCATTTAGTCTCTATGTTATTATTAAGATAATGAAAAAAATGAGCTAAAGACTAATCAAGTGGTGTATTTTTGGCACTTGTCTGAGGTTAAAAATTATTGGTCATAACGAAATGTCAGATCTACCTTCAAACATTCCTAAAAAATATTGGTGGATAGGAGTAATTGTTTACGCAATATCTATTGTTTTTACCTTTCTAGGCTCGAGAAAATTAGCATCAAGCCAAACACGTCAAGAATGTAATCAAGTATGTGGTACTGGAACCCAAGAGCCAAATCTCCCGGGGGAACAAAATAAAAGTTCCGATGGTAACAAAGAAATATGTCCAGAAACATTTTTTCAAGGAAAAGAGGGTAACTGGGAAACTAAATTTTATAGTGGAGAAAAGGATGGTTTTTGGTGCGTAAACGAAGGCTGGGAAGATCCTGTTATGTGGTTCAAAGAGGGGTTAAGGCCCAACTTTAAAAAAATCATCGTAAATTATGAAATTAGAAAAGATGAAAAAAAGAGAGTAGACAGACCACCGAGCTTAATTGTTGCTTATGGAAAGACCAAACCAATTTTTAAATTATGGACCCCTGAAGGGGGAAGTTTGCAATTATTTGGATTTGCCAAAAATCCAGATTTTGAATTAACTGAATTGGTCAGAGACCCTCCTGAAACACTTTCGGACTCAGTAAAAAAATGGATGAAAGATGTTCTAGAAATAGATACAACTCTAATCGAAGGCAATAATTTATCTCTGAACTTTTTGTATAAACATACTTCTTTAAATTCTGGACAAGGTGTATCAGAAATAATTCAGAAAGTTGTAAAGGTGCCGGATTCAGATGCAAAAACAACAATGGAAAAGTATCAATTGGGTGTTGGTACATATAAAGGTAATTGTATTAGAATAATTTCTTACAAGATTTGTGAATAATATTTACTCTCTTTATCTCGACCTTCTGAAAAAACATGGTTCTCCAGGGAAATATTGGCCGAAGATTTTATTGTACCGCCCT
>JAMCYY010000090.1 GCA_023473205.1 Patescibacteria group bacterium | reverse complement strand
TCCAGTAGAAGCTTCTTCATGAGTCGGTGCTAAACATAAATCCCGTCGATGCTGATCCTGGAGTTTAAATAAAGGCGGAACATAAGAAACCCAACGCCCGCTTTCTTCCCAAAGTTCACGTGGATGCATTGCCGGAAGCAATAATTCCTGACCACCAATGGCATCCATTTCTTCCCTAATTATGTTTTCAATTTTCTTTAAAACCCGCCAGCCAAGCGGTAAATAAGTATAGATACCACTTGTTAAAGCCCGATCAATAAAACCAGCCCTTAAAAGGAGTTGATGACTTTTCGCTTCCGCTTCTTTTGGAACAGTCCTTAAAGTTTTACCAAACAGCTTTGAATAACGCATATCTCAATTTTACTGGGACATTATTCAATTTATCAGTGTAAATCAAAGCCTTACAAGTTAATTATGTCTCAGATTTTAAACAAATTATATCAAAAACACGAAGAAATTTCCGAATTTAATTATTCCGTAGTAGCGGACTTTAGTCCGCGCTAGAAATCTAATCTAAAACCTTTCCAAATTCACTTGCGCCCGCAAGTCGATTTGGAAAGAAATTATGCTTCAGTAGCCTCTTTCTCTATTTACTCTTGGCCAAAGTAAATTTTTTCTGGCCCAAGGTTCAAAAGTTTCAAAATCTTGATAAGTAAAGGCTTGGCCACCTAAAGTTTCAAAATAGGCTTTATTCGAAAGAGAGTCATCAATTAACAATACTCCTTCAAAGCTATTAATACCCAATCCTTCTAAAGCTTTTCTAAAAAGTAATCCTTCTCTTTCCTTTTTTAAAACACCACATTGAGAAGAACAAACAATAACCGGAAAAATTTCCCTAAGTCGGTGATTGTCAATCGTAATTTCGCAAAAAACATCCATGTTGTCAGTAACCAAAGCCACCGGAATACCACTTTCCTTTAATTCTTCAACCAAACCCGTCAGTCTCACATCAACCCGCTGATGACGAACACTTTCTAAAAAAGCCTGCCAAAGAATTTCAAACTCTATGCCTGTTTGTTGGCTAATCCACTGGTTAATTTCTCTTGAGGACAACTCTCCTCTCATCCAACGCTTTACTCTAGCACTATCTTGACCAAAAATTCTTGTTTGAACAAATTCGTAAACTTGAGAATGAGTTACCTTTAAACCAGGGAAAGACTGGTTTGAATAAAAATAATCAGGACAAAGAACACCATCAAAGTCAACCAATATCGCTCTAGAACTCATAATCCTTTTAATCTTTTCTTCAGTTTTTGAATACTTTCCCAATCATGAATTGAAGTAACTAGAATTTCTCTTTTTGTTTTTTTTAATTGTTTTAGAATCTCTTCAATTTTTTCTCTTGTAACCATATCAGACTTATTAACAACAATTATTTCCGGCTTTTCCAAAAGTTCCTGATCATACTCACCTAATTCTTTTCTAATCACTTCATAATCATAGAAAGGATTATCTGATTCCGCTGAAATAACATGGACTAAAGCTTTTGTTCTTTTAATATGTTTTAAAAATTTAATGCCTAAGCCTTTGCCAGTTGAAGCGCCTTCAATCAGTCCTGGTAAATCTGCCAAAATTAGACCATCCATTGCCCCTAAGTTTGGCTCTAAAGTAGTAAAGTGATAGGCAGCCGTTTTCACCAAAGCCGCTGTTAATTCATTCAGTAAACTGGATTTACCAACTGATGGATAACCAATAAAAGCAATATCAGCAATTAGCCTCAATTCTAAAAATAAACTTCTTTCTTTGCCTGGCGCCCCTTCCTCAAATTCCATAGGGGTCTGGTGAGTTGCTGATTTAAAATGCCAATTTCCCCGTCCTCCTTTACCTCCTTTGGCAATAAGGATTTTCTCCTCACCCGCCGTAGCTTTAGCGAAGGCAGGCCTTATCTCCCACATTTCCCCCGACCCTATGTCTTTAATCACTGTCCCAACAGGAGCCAAAAGCACCAAATCTTTTCCTGAAGCTCCAGTTTTTCTATTTTTTCCTCCAGGCTGGCCGTCTTCAGCTTTAAATCCTTTTTGATGACGGAAACGGCCTAAAGCACCAATGTTTTCCACGGCTTCAAAATAAATATCGCCGCCATTGCCCCCGTCCCCGCCATCTGGTCCGCCTTTTTGGACATACTTTTCGCGGTGAAAGTTGACTTTGCCATTACCACCTTTGCCCGCTTGAACTTGAATTTCTACCTCATCAACTAACATGTCTGTATTTTAAACTAAATTAAGCGAAGTTTCATTTACCCATTGCTTTAATTTCGTCCCCAACAATGAAACTATAGAACAATGGAACAATTGTTACTCCGTCCTACTCTTACTATATTTTTGCTTCTTTTTCTCCCAAACAAACCTGGTGTTCTCTGTCCCAGTAAAGGTAAGGCAGTAAATCGCGGTCATCTTCCGTTGATTCGCTCGTTAACATAGCGTTGATGTTTTCTTGAAATTTATCCTGAGAAATTTGCCAAGCTTCTCCCGCTGTTTTTCCTTCTAATAAAGATTTTGCCACTAAAGTTGCCGGTTCTAAATAGAGCTGGGCAGTATCATCTGTCAACGGCTTTTCGCTTTTATTCGTATCAACTAAAAAAATAAAGTCATCATCATAACCCAAATAAGCTTTTGTTCCATTATCAGCAAGCCAGTTACCTAAAGTTCTTGCTGAACGGCAGGCAATGGCATAAATAATTTTTCCTTTGAGTAAATCTTCATCATTGCCTAAAGAAAGAAGAATTTCACTGTTATAGCCTGTGACCGTGGTAGTGCTGCCATGACCATTAAGAAAAATAAAATCAGGATGATTATCTTTTAGACAATTAAGAAAATCCTTTTTACAGGCTTGTTCTTGCTCCAAAGCCGTAAGAGAAAAACCAGCTGAACTTTTAAGGAAGTCCACCACCGGCTCCACCCAAGCAAAAAGGTAAGCGGTCGTGGAATCATAATTTGACCGCGTAACTAAAACTTTCTTAATGGCTCCCTGGTCCGCCGGATTTAAAGGACCGAAGGAAGTAAAGCTGGATTTGAATAATTTTTTGACCCAGTCGATCACCTCTCTGCACATGGTCAATCATTTCTTCTTTAGTAAATTCTCCTTCTCCGGCAATGACAATTTTTTTCTCTTGAGAAAGCGTTTTCAAGCGCTCAATAACAAGCTCTTTAATTTCTTTTTTAGAAACAGATGTAGACATATAACAAAATTTTCAATTCTTTTACTCTTACTAAATCACTTTCAGCGCTTCTAATTTCTGCAGGATCTTTTTACCCAACTCTGT
>JAMCYY010000085.1 GCA_023473205.1 Patescibacteria group bacterium | reverse complement strand
GTCGAGTAAAAAAAGAGTATCCAGTTCATTTAATTCTTCTTTTGTTTTTATTTGTGCCAGCCAAGAAGAAAATTTTTCAAAACGTCCTTTACCAAGTTTTTCCAGCCGTTGTCGGGAAATAGCATCTTGGGGATTACTAATATAACGCAAATAAGAAAGGACATCTTTAATTTCTTTGCGCTGATAAAAACGGGTTCCACCAACAAGAAGATAAGGAATACTTGCTTGTAAAAAAATTTCCTCTAAGACGCGCGATTGAGCATTGGTGCGGTAAAGAACGGCGAAATCCTTGTAAGTGTAACTGTCTACAGCAGACCGTAGACAGTCAGAAGTTCGTTCTTCTGTAGTCCGTCCCCCGTCTACTGTAGACTGTAGTCCGTAGTCAGTAGTCTGTCTCGTTATCTGTTTTATTTTATTGACGACAAATTCCGCTTCAGCGATTTCGCTTTCCGCTTCGTAAAGCTTAACTTTTTCTCCTTCCGGGTTATTGGTCCAAAGTTTAAGAACAGGGTGGGAAGTGTTTTGCTTAATGACACAGTAAGCAACGTTAAGGATCGTTTGGGTAGAACGGTAATTTTGTTCTAAATTAATAACTGTTAGATCAGAAAAATCACTTTTCAAATTAACAAGGTTACGAAAATTTGCTCCCCGCCATCCATAAATACTTTGGGAAGCATCACCAACAACCGTTAAATTGCGGTAACGTTGGGCTAAAATTTTAGTCAACACATATTGGGCAGTATTTGTATCCTGATATTCGTCTACTAAAATATAATGATAATGGTTTTGATATTTGCCTAAGACTTCAGGGCACTTCCGGAAAAGGTTAACTGTTTCAAAAATTAAATCATCAAAATCAACGGCAAAATTACGGTGTAAAAAACTTTGATATTCAAGATAAATTTCAGCAACATTTTTTTGCCAAGGGCCGCGGGCATACTGAGGGTATTCTAAAGCCGAGATGAGTTCGTTTTTTGCTTGAGAGATGGTATTCAAGACACTTCCTGGTTTGTAATCGCGTGAAGAGAAGTTCAACTTTTGAAGAATGACTTTAATTGCTTCTTCTTGGTCATCTTCATCATAAATGACATAATTTTCCGGGATGCCGAGAAGCCGACCGTCCTGGCGTAAAATCCGGGCGCAAAAAGAATGAAAAGTTCCGGCATAAGGAAGGCTTTTTCCGGTTAACGATTCACGATTAACGATTAAAGCTTTTATTCTTTCCTTCATTTCGCCGGCGGCTTTATTGGTAAAGGTTAAAAGAAGGATTTCGCTAAAGGAAACCTTCTTCTCCATCATTAAATAAGCGGCCCGGTGGGTTAAGGCGCGGGTTTTGCCGCTTCCGGCACCGGCTAAAATAAGAAGCGGGCCATCTTTACAGTATGCCCGCGGCCCTTGGCTTGGGTTTAAATCTGTTAAAATATCACTCATGTTGAAAAAAATCTTCCTTAGTGTTTTTCTTGTATCCTTGATTTTACTATTTTTTACTCTTTTTTGGGGCGGCAGTTTTCTTAAACAAAATTATTTTCAAGGAAATTTAGGCAAAGATTTGAAAAAGCCGGTGAATTTCCTTTTATTAGGAATGAATGGCCAGGGCGGGCCGGGAGATGATTTGACCGATACGATTATTTTTGTTTCTCTTGATCCGGTCCAAAGGAAAATTTCTTTACTTTCCCTGCCCCGTGATATTTGGGTTACGGAAATTCAAGCCAAAATTAATGCTGCTTTTCATTATGGAGGATTTGCTTTGGTTAAGGGGGTTGCTGAAGGGGTTTTAGGACAAAAGATTGACCGGGTTTTTGTTTTGAACTTTAGTAATTTTGAAAAATTGATTGATGCTTTGGGCGGACTGACGGTGGAGGTACAGCAAAGTTTTGATGATTATAAATATCCAATTGCAGGTAAAGAAAATGATTTATGCAATGGTGATCGGGAACTTAAGTGCCGTTATGAACATCTTCATTTTGACCAAGGCTTGCAATTCATGGATGGAAAGACTGCCTTAAAATTTGTCAGAAGTCGTAATGCCCAAGGGGAAGAAGGGACAGATTTTGCCCGTAGTTTAAGACAACAACAGATTTTAAAGGCCTTGAAAGGCAAACTTTTTTCCAAAGAAATTTACCAAAATTTTCGCAATTATCCAACTTATTTTGAACTTTTCCAGAATTCTTTTGTTACGGACCTTTCCCGGCAAGATTATGGAAACTTGTTACTTTTGGCCAGTCGGCTCGACTGGAATAATTTGAAAACTGCTTCTTTAAGCGAAGATAATTTTTTAATTCATCCCAAAAGCCATTATTCTGGGCAATGGGTACTTGTTTCAAAAGACAAAGATTGGCAGGAATTTAAGAATTTTGTTAAGGAATTTTTAAAGTAATTCAAAGACCGCGGTTTTCCCGCTTTCAAAAACTTTTTTGCCGATTTGGGAAAATTTGCTACTATGGAAATTTGGATATTTTTGCCTTTCCATTTCTCCGATAATGACATATTTAATTTGATATTTTTTTAAAATTTCCTGCGCGGTTTGAGCATCTTTAGTTTCATAGATAGTTTGGACTTCAGTATTCCGTTTGCCTGGTTCGTCATAACTCCCCCGCCAAAGCCATTCATGGACTAGCCAGCCTTCAATTGTTGGTAATCCGGTGGCCATGGAAAAGCGTTCGAAATCAGTATAGCTGTCTCCAGCGGCTTCCAATATTTTTGGTTGACCAGGAAGGCGGTTTAACCAAAGAATGGTTTGGTAATCATCAGGATAAAGTTTTTTTATGAAAGAAAGACCGTAAAGACCTTTGTAATTCGTGGCGTTTAAATTTCCATAGTAGCCGGGAATGGAGTAATAAGGATAAACCATGAGTAAAGTAAAAATTAAAAAATAAAGGATAAAAAAGACTTTTTTAGTTACTCCTTTTTTCAAGGAAGATAAAACACGGATGATAATATAGCCGATGGTAATGGAAAACATCATAAATGACTGGTAGGTGAGTTTAAACATGGTATTGGCCCGATGGTAAGAAGGAATATAAATATCTTTCAAGTAAATAATTTCCGGGATAATGATTAAAACGGTGGAAATAAGGAAAAGAATTAAGACAAAAAAATCTGGAGTTAAAGGTGAAGTTGAGAAATTAGCCGTAGGCGGAGGATTTTTGACTTCTACTTCAATCCCTAAGGCCCGGGAAAGAAAAAGAACCAGGTTTTTTTTGTTAAAAGAAAATTTGAATTTTTTGTTAAAAAGAAAAAACAGAAAACTAAGACCAAAAAACCAGGGGCTAACCTCCATCCAGCTTA
>JAMCYY010000001.1 GCA_023473205.1 Patescibacteria group bacterium | reverse complement strand
TTACCATCTAAAGAAAAAGTACACCGATCATCAAAAGAGTACTTGATCCTGGGAACGAGAGGAAGTTCATTAACCCCCTTGGGATTGAGAGAAAATTCAGTAACAACTTTATTTTGCTTAAATCGAGCCAAAGAAGAAGTTCTGATAAAAAGATTTATAAGGAGTCCTGCAAAAATAACTAAAACGATTAAAAATATTAGACCGATAATCCGGAAGATTCTTATTTTCATAACTCTTACTTATGAAATTTTATCATGTATACTAATTTTTTTCATGACCTCATAAAGGACAATTCCTAAAGAAACCATGACATTTAAAGAAATATTGACGCCAAACATCGGCAGTTCAACAATTTGGTCAACACTAGCCAGCGTTTCTTGGGAAACGCCATAAGTCTCGTTGCCCACTACCAAAGCCACCGGAAATTCCCATTTCATTTCTGTATAAGGAATGCTTTTATCACTTTGCTCAATGGCTACAGTCCTAATTCCCGGCACTTTCTCCTTAAGTTCCTTAAGTGCCGTAAGCGCCTTATCCTCATACTTCCATTTAACCCACTCAGTGGTATTAATTGAAGCTTTTTTTATCCTTGTGTTAGGAGGAATCTCTGAAGCGCCGGTAATAATTATTTCCTCTGCCGCCACGGCATCTGCTAACCGAAAAATACTGCCAATATTATAAGTATCTAAAACATTATCTAAAATAATATAAATTGGATTTCTCTTAATCTTGGCCTTCTCGTCTTTCTCGTAAGTCCTCAATTGCTTGGCATTAAGCTTAATCATGAAGAATTATTGGCCTGCTAAGTTTTCTCCTGCCCCCACTCTCGCATACCGGCAGCCAATAATAATAAAGGGCACGTATCCTGGATTAATATCTTTATACTTTTCAAAAACATCGCTATCATTTTGAGAATCAAAATTCTCATGATAAACAATATAGTCCTTAAATTGCGCAAAAACCTTTTGGGCAATTGGTTTTTCCCATTGGCAATGAGGACAACTTGCGGAACCAAAGAAATAAACCAAAGGCTTACCATTGTCTTTGCAAATCTCCTTATCGGTAACGACAAAATCACCAATTGTTTTTGCTGACTCACTTGAAGCTTTGCTGTCAGGAATTTGGGCAATTTTATCTTTCAATGGTGCACAAACATTTTTTGGTTGATTACCGGTTACCTTGCAGGTCAAAGCAGTCAAAGCTTCGCTGTCTGCTTTTTGCGCTGGAGTTTCCGCTTCCGGTGCGTTTTTGCTTTCCACCGGAGCCAAATTTCTTTTAGTTACCCAAAACCCTCCAACTGCTGCGCCTGCGACTAACAATAAAATAACTAAATATTTAAATTTATTCATATTTTTTAATTACACCCTCCACTGGTAGTGGCACCATTCTGATCCAAAGTTTGATTGCATTCTGCCGGCGGATTGGCAAAAGCCGAACAAATTGCTTTTTTGTAATCTTCCGGAGACCGGCCACCATTATACACCGTCTCATTAATAAAAACACTTGGCGATGAAGAGGCTTTATATTTTGTCCCTTCCGCCGCTTCTTTAGTCAGCAAACTTTTCCTTTGCGCTTTAGCTGCCGCCTCAATTCTGGTACTAGACAGTCCTGCTTCCGTGGCCACTGCCTGCCAACAGCTGTCGGCATTAGAACTGGTACACTTATTATTAATAGTACTGACAAATTTCCACCATTTATCTAAATTTCCCTGATTAAAAGCAACAATTTCCCGGACATCCTGATTTAATTCCTGCTCGCCATGCAAAGAAGAAAATTCGCCTGCTTTTAAAGAAGCACACTCTTTTTGCAGACAGTCATCAGCCGAAGTATAAGGAAAATAAGTTTTACAAGTTTCCAGATCTTTTATTTGTCCTTGTTTAATAGCTGCCTCACAACGGGTTTTTGCCTGATCATTATAAACTTTGTATGGACAATTTTGTTCACAAGAAGATTTTTTATCACTAACAATATATCTTGGAGACCAGGTAACTTTATTTTTCAAAAGCTGATAAACCGGCTCCAGACCTGCCTCTGCCTGATTGCCATAAGGACAAAAGCTCATCACAAAAAATTTTACTTCCGGTTTGGCGCTTTTTTTCGGTTCAAAAGGCGGAGTAGTCGGAACCGCCCCTTGCGTTGGTGTCTGCTCTTCTTGCTTGCCCTGAGAGTAGTCGAAGGGTCCTTCTCCATATTTTATCTTTGCCGCTGTTGACCCGGCTAAAAATGCGGCTACAATCAAAAGAATAATAATTAAAAATGAAGTTTTCTTATTCACTAATTTGTTAATACTAATTACTAATTACTATCTTATTTCTCAACTTCTTCAATTGCTCCCACTGGACAAGAATCAATTGCTTCTTTAATTTGTTCTTCAATTCCATTACATCCCGGACAACCAGAACAGCCGCCGTCAATTTCTACAGTTTCCGCTTTGCCGGTCTTGTCATTGATTTGAAAGCACTCGGCAATTGTGGCGCAAAGCCCGCAACCAATACATTTTTCAGGATCAATTTTTATTTTTTTCATTTTTCCTCCTTAATAATATTCACAAATTTATCATTGCCTTTGCCACTTTGTCAACTGCCAGGATATAAGCTGCCTTTCTAAGATCAACTTTCTTTTCTTTCCCCATATCCCACACATCACCAAAAGCCCTTACCATCTTTGCCTTCAATTTTTCATTCACACTTTCCACTTCCCACTTCTCATTTCTCATATTCTGTTCCCACTCAAAGAAGGAAACTGTTACTCCACCGCAGTTAGCTAAAATATCAGGAACCACAATGACATTTTTTTCAGCTAAAATTTCATCGGCCTCCGGTGTTATCGGTCCATTAGCCATTTCAATAATGACCTTAGCCTTAATTTTATCGGCATTATAATCACTAATCACGTTTTCCATTGCTGCCGGCACTAAAATATCACACTCTGTTCTTAAAAGTTCTTCATTAGTAACGGTCACTGTCCCGGGAAAACCAACAACGCTCCCTGTTTTTTCTTTATATTCCCCAACTTCCCTAAGATCCCTAATCTCCCCAACAATTGCCCCCTTTGAATCACTTACACCCACAATTTTATATCCTTGTTTTTGAGCTAACAAAGCAAAGAAGTAGCCTACGTTCCCCATTCCCTGAATCGCAATTTTTAATTTTTCTTTCGGCTTATCAAGATGTTTGGCAAGTTCATTTAAAACATAAACCCCACCACGACCTGTTGCTTCCGTTCTTCCCAAACTGCCACCAAATTCTACCGGTTTCCCGGTAAACGTCGCTGCTAGTTGATTAGGTTTATAGAATTTATA
>JAMCYY010000057.1 GCA_023473205.1 Patescibacteria group bacterium | reverse complement strand
CTTAGAAATTAATGCAGTAATTGATAAAATTGAAGTTCGTTTAGGCAGCTGGGTGAGAAGTGAGTTGCTTTTAATGACTTTTGTCGGTCTTTTAAGTTACCTTGGTTTTCGGCTTATTGGTTTAAGTTTTGCCTTGCCATTGGCCATTTTAGCTTTTTTGTTGGAAATTGTGCCCAATATCGGCCCAACGATTGCCGCTTTTCCGGCAATTTTGGTTGGCTTGACCAGTTCAACATGGCAAGCGTTAGCGGTTGCTGTTTGGGCCTTTGTTGTCCAGCAAATTGAAAATTCGATTTTGGTTCCAAGAATTATGAAAAAAGTTGCCGGGGTTAATCCTTTAGTGACGATTATTTCTTTAGCCATTGGTTTTAAATTGGCGGGAGTGGGTGGGGCAATTTTAGCGGTGCCAACTTATATTGTTTTAGAAACAGTTGCTCTAGAAATTTCAAAAACCAAAAAATTTCGGCAAATTAGCGGTTAAAAGTTCATAAGCCAGATTCTGTTTCTCGAAAATAATCTCTCTAGTGCTCTTGTCTTCAACTCTCGGGAAAGCGACCTTTTACCCCACCTTGGCGGGGTAAACGAGTTGTTCGAAGATTGCGGCAGGGAGGATTGCCTGACACACCATTTGGTGCATCACCCTTGCGGGCGTTTCACCCAAGCTGAGCTTGGTTCGTCACTGTTGCTCTAACTAGTCGAGCTGAGCTCGATTCCACCTCTTCGATGGACACCTTGCTTTCTGCCGTCTGGACTTTCCTCCACGTTCATGAACTGAACGTGGCTATTTCCCGGCTTTTAACCAAAGTTAATTATACCATTTTTTGAGTGTAAAAACATGAGGATAGTCTACTGACTACTGTCTACGGCTGAGTTATAATATTTAAGCCAGAATCTAATTCGCGGTCATTATTCTGTAGTCAGTAGTCTGCAGACGGTAGACATAATATGACATTCACCCAAGCAATTATTTTAGCGATTACTCAAGGAATAACCGAATTTTTGCCCATTTCCTCTTCTGGTCATTTGGTTTTCTTGCAAAACCTTTTTCATTTATCCACGCCGCCGGTTTTTTATGATCTGCTTTTACACTTTGGGACACTGATTTCTATTTTAATTTTTTTTCAAAAAGATTTAATTTTACTCGTTAAAAACTGGAAAAAAAATTTCAATCTTTTTCTTTTTTTAATTATAGGTACTGTTCCGGCAGGAATAGTGGGTCTTTTCTTAAATTCAAAACTGGAAAAAATTTTTAGTTCTTTAATTTTTGTTGGAGTGGCTTGGATTTTTTTCGGTGTTATTCTTTTAATTTCTAAGAGCATTTTCTCTTTCAAGACCTTGGCCAAAGTAGTTGGCCAAGTAAAGATGAAAGATGGTTTAATTGTAGGTCTTTTTCAATCAATGGCTTTATTGCCGGGAATTTCTCGGGCTGGCTCGACAATTTTAGGCGGTTTTTGGCAAAACTTTTCCCCTCAAACTGCTTTTACTCTTTCTTTTCTTTTAGCCATTCCCGCAATTTTAGGGGCTAATGTTTTAAGCCTTAGCGGGCTAAGAATAGAAACATTAGATCCTTTTCAAGGAATAGTTGGAGTCAGTCTGAGTGCACTGGTAGGATTTTTTTCTTTAAAACTTTTACAAAAAGCCCTCCTTACTAAAAAGTTTTATCTTTTTGGTTGGTATTGTTTAGCCATTGGTAGTCTTTCTCTAATTTTAGAAAAATTTATTAAGTGAAAAGGATTTACTTGCTGGATAATAAAAATGTATGCGCAAATTAAAATTTAATTTTCGGCCATTAGTATTAGTTTTTGTTTGTCTTTTATTTTGCGTTTCGGTTGCTCTTTTATTTTTTTTCCATACAGGTAAAATTCGTTTTCATCAAAATGAGCTTAAGTTGAAGGAGAATGATAATTTAGCTCTCAAAGAAAAAGTCAGTCTTTTAGATAAGGAACTTCTTGCCATAAAGTCAGAAGATCAATTTGTTTTAAATCAAAAAAATTTAAATGAGATAAAAAATATCCATGATAATTTTTTAAAAACAGTTAGTGTTTATGAAAAATTGCTTGATTTAAAAGCTTTTAACAGTAAGCTTCCTAAATTTGATGAACAGATGGCGCTTTCTTTAAAATATTTAGCCGATAAAAATTATGCTTCGGCAGCGGCAACTTTAAATAAATTGGAAGGTCAAATTGCTGAGGAAAAAGCTAAAGCGACTTTGACAACAAAAGTTCCCGCTAATTTACCGGTCAATAACAATCCTCCAGAAAGCGGATATAACCGCCAGAGAGTAAAAATTGACACAGGGGAATTTGTTGTTGATATTGTTTCTGCTGATTTAAGTAGCACCAAAGTCATTGTTGATACAGCTTCTGAGTCAGACTGCTCTGATAATTGTCCTGTTCTTGCCCTTTCAGATTATGTTAGCCGTTCTGGTGCTTATGCGGGCGTTAATGGTTCTTATTTTTGTCCCGCAACTTATCCCACTTGTGTTGGCAAAACTAATTCTTTTGACCTTTTAGTGATGAACAAAAATAAACATTACTTTAATTCTGACAATAATGTTTATAGTGTTAATCCGGCGGTTATTTTTCAAGGCGGTTCAATTCGTTTTGTCGAAAAAGCTTTAGAATGGGGCCGGGATACAGGAGTTGATGGGGTGATTTCCAACTACCCGCTTTTAGTTTTTAATAAGGCGATAGTTTATGGCGGAGATAATGATGCCAAGCATAATAACAAAGGGGGACGAAGTTTTGTGGGTGCAACGGGAAGTAAGGTTTATATTGGGGTTGTCCATTCGGCAAGTGTGACGGAAAGTGCTAAAGTACTTCATGCTTTAGGGATTCATAATGCAATGAATCTTGATGATGGCGGTTCAACCGCGCTTTGGTCTTCAGGTTATAAAGTCGGCCCAGGAAGAAATATTCCCAATGCGGTTTTGTTTGTGAGAAAATAAGTTTTCAGCGTTCCGTAGTAGCGGACTTCAGTCCGCGCCATGAATCTGTTTTCCTTTTTGAGATAATGCTGATAAGGGATGATATTCCCCAGGTGGTTCAAGTTTTTCTATAATCACTTCACCTTTTTGACGGTAAAAAAGATAAGCTGCCGCATTTGGTTGGGAAAAAATGATTCTATATTTATCGCCAACTACCTCTAAAGCAGCATTATTATCCAAAGCGATTCCAATGCCTCCATGTTTACGAACCATTTCCTTAAATTGTTCTTCTCTCTTTTCTTTATGAAAGTGGGGACAATGGATACCAGGAACAAAGCCCAAGCCTTTAATCCTCATAAAATTCCAACTACTATTGGGGTCTTTAA
>JAMCYY010000005.1 GCA_023473205.1 Patescibacteria group bacterium | reverse complement strand
TTAAGGACCTGATATTGGTCTACTTCCTGAACCCAATTTTATTAATTTCCCTCCCGGATGATGCCAAGAAACAATATTACCATCTTTATCTTTTCCTAAAGTAAGAGAATATTCTTTTTTAGTCTTCATCGGCTTTAATTTTACTCTAGATCAAAAAAAAAATCATCCTGTAGAGACCAACTCTTGTTTTTGCTACAATATCTTCATGGTTAAATTCTCCAAGCTGTTTGCTCTTATCTTGATTCCTAGCATGTTAGTTATCGGTCTTACCGGAGGCTACTTCGCCAAAGATATTATTAAAAAAAACTCGCAACCCAAGTCAGAGTCAATTCCCAAAGACAAATATCTTGCCTTTAGTTCTGAAGTTTATGACTTAATCAAAAACAATTATTGGGATAAAATTACGGATGAGCAATTAACTAATCTTTTTGTTTTGGGTATTGAAAAATTAACAAAACAACCACAGCCAAATCCTCCCAAAGATAAATCAGGGCTGTTAAAAATCCAAGAAAAAATCCTTAAAGAGATCACTGAAGAACAAAAGAAAAAGGAATTCACTGCCCAGCTTGCGGATATTGTTTTAGCTAACTTACAGCCTTTCGGCAGAAGCCGACTCTACAGTCAAAAGGAAGAGACTGACCTTAAAAATCGGGTTGAAAACCGTAATCCCGAAGTAGACCAATATCAGGTCCTTAACGTTAAAAAAGATGCCTCGGCAGAAGAAGTTAAAAAGTCTTATGAAAATAAAGTCGCCGAGATAAAAAAAGATAATTCTCCGGAAGCCCAACAAAAACTTGCCGAAGTTAATAAAGCTTACCAGACACTTTCTGACCAAACAAATCGAAAAACTTATGACGAATCAGGAGTAGAACCGACTATGGAAGGAAAACTAATCAATACAGATATTTTTTATTTAAAAATTAACAAATTTTCACCAACAACAATTGAAGAACTTTTAAGACTGTCACAAAAATTTGACCAAGGAGAAACCCTAGACACTTTAATTTTAGATTTAAGAGACAACGTTGGCGGAGCAATTGATGGACTTCCCTACTTTCTCGGACCGTTTATCGGTAATGACCAATATGCTTACCAGTTTTTCCATCAAGGAGAAAAACAGGATTTCAAAACTAAAATTGGTTGGCTACCAAGTTTAGTCCGCTATAAAAAAGTCGTCGTTTTAATCAATGAAAACACCCAATCTTCAGCTGAAGTCATGGCCGCT
Organism: Patescibacteria group bacterium; assembly: GCA_023473205.1. Lineage (GTDB taxonomy): Bacteria > Patescibacteriota > Microgenomatia > UM-FILTER-40-11 > UM-FILTER-40-11 > JAMCYY01. Next base: position 2,103 of record JAMCYY010000005.1, on the reverse strand, counting down.
ACTTTAAAAAAATACAATGTTGGTTTACTTTTAGGGACAACAACACGGGGTTGGGGGACAGTGGAAAAGGTTTTTGAAATTAAACAGCAGATTGATCCGCAGGAAAAATTTTCCGCTTTTTTAGTTCATAGTTTAACCTTAAGAGAAGATAACCAGCCAATTGAAGGCAAGGGGGTGGAACCAATAATCAATATTAAAGATACAGAGTGGCAAGCAAAATTACTCCGGCAGTTCCATTACCAACCCCTTGTTAATACAGTCAAAGAGATTATAAATAATTAATCAACATAACCCAGTCCGGAAACAACTACTACCCCTTCCGTACATTCTTCATGATGGGCTTTCAAGTCATCAAGAAGTGTCTGGACTCTCTCTAGATTTTTTCTATCGGTTTCTTCTTTTGGTAAATTAATATCTGCTTTCATTAAGCCAGCAATTAAACTAAATTCACGATCACAATTGTTGCATTTTAATTTTAAAAGTTGAGCCACTAAACTCACCTCCTTCCTCTACAAAAGAGGCAATTTTCATCTTAAAAATTTGTCTAAATTATACCAATAACTTTTTTCTTAGGCTCTCCCAACTTTTTCTACCATTATCTTTCCCCAGCTTAAAGAAAAAAACCTGCCAACCAAAATTCTTTGCTGCCTTAAAATTTTCTTCAGTATCTTCAACAAAAAGAATCTTCTTACCTTTGACTTTAAGTTCTTTTTCAACTAACCTATACATTTGGAAATCTGGTTTTCGCACTCCTTCTTTGTATGACTCAATTACCTTTTTGAAGTCGGCCTTTCTTTTGCCTTTTGCATGAACTAATATCGGATACCAATTGTTAGTGCAGATAGCAAGCAAGTAACCGTGACGCTTTAAATCATTAATTATTTTCCAAACCTTAGGGAAAAGTTTTTGGCCGTTAATCCAATACTTAATTGCCTTCTGAGGATCTTTTTTTACGCCTAATTCCTGGAGAACTTTGGTCCAAACAACTAAACCACTCATCTTTCCTGTTTCAAGAAAGGGTAAATAATTGAGTAGAAGCCCTAAAAGAATCTTTTTATCACACTTCAAGTACTTGGTTACTGAATCAAGCCCTCCGTGCCAATCAAGTAAAACTCCGCCAACATCAAAAACAATCCATTTAGGCTTTTGCATTACTTAATAATGCCTTATCTCTAGAAAAGAGTAAAGAATGAAAAAAATTATGAATATCCTAAAACCCGATATACTTCCTCCATCGGCGTTATGGGAAAATCAGGAACACTAACACAGTATTCGCACCTATATGGCTTTCTTTCTTTTTTACTGCCATCATAAACCATTTCTGAATGTAGCTTAATATATTCATTTGCTTTAGCTAAAGTTTCCCTTAAAGAAGTAGTAAAAGGATTAATCTTTTTCTGCTGCCAATATTTCTCGGCTAATTTCCAATCGGCAATTTTGCCTAATAATTCAATTGTTTCAAAATGTTTTTGGTCAGTGGCTATATTTATTAAAGGTCGACAAGCTTCCATGGCCGTAGTTGCCAGCTGGTCCTCCAGATTTCTCAAATTCAAAAAATGTCCCTGAAATGACACAACAATTGGATCCATCGCCGGAATGTTTTGTTCATCAAAAATATCAGTTTTTATTTTTGTCTCCGGGTCAACTAAAGCAATGTAAAAACGATCTGCATCCAAACGTTTTTCCAAAGGGTTATAAATATGATAATGGACAATTAAAAAATCTTTACTGACTGAAGTCTTAACTGCTTCTTTTTCCGTCACTATGATATCTAAATCATTAAAAAGTCCTTCAGGAAATGGAATTTGGTGAGAAAAAAGATGATAACGAACAGTCAAACTACCCACTATGACTAACTGTCTTTCATCCAAATGTGGCAATAACTTTTTTAAAAAAATTTCAACTTTCGGCTTATCTTGATCTCCAATTGCCTGCAGCAAATCTAAGTTAGTCATCATTAACTTATTGTACCACCAAGGTGAATTCTAAGTGGAATCCGAACACTTCTTGCATTTTAACTCTTTTTTAAAAGCTTCTCTAGGTGTCTGATATCCTAGGCATTTTTTAGGCATATTGTTTATTTCCTTTAATATTTCATCCAGT
>JAMCYY010000097.1 GCA_023473205.1 Patescibacteria group bacterium | reverse complement strand
AATTCACATGGTGGAAGATAAGACCCATGCCCGTTCCACTGACCCTTATTCTATGGTTACTCAACAACCTCTAGGTGGTAAGGCGCAAATGGGTGGACAGCGACCCGATAACCTAATTTTTTCGCTGCCCAACCTAAATGAGCCTCCAAAAGTTGCCCTAAATTCATTCTTGCTAAAACCGAAAGCGGAGAAATAATTATGTCAACCGGAGTTCCATCTTCAAGATAAGGCATATCAGCGGAAGGAACAATTTTTGAGATAACTCCTTTATTTCCATGACGTCCAGCTAACTTATCTCCTTCAGTAATTTTCCTTACTTGAGCCACTTTAACTTTAATTATCTTGTTAACTCCAGGCTCAAGCTCATCGTTCTTTTCCCGATCTAAAATCTGGACGCCAACAACAATACCTCTTTCTCCATGTGGCATTCTTAAAGAAGTATCACGCACTTCCCTGGCTTTTTCTCCAAAAATTGCCCGAAGCAACCTTTCTTCAGCAGAAAGTTCTGTTTCTCCTTTGGGGGCAATTTTTCCCACAAGAATATCATTTGGGCCAACTTCAGCACCAACTACGACAATTCCATCTTCAGCTAAATTAGCTAAATCTTGTTCACTGACATTGGGAATATCTCGGGTTAATTCTTCCGGTCCCAGCTTAGTATCAACAACTTGAGCTTCATATTCTTCAATTGAAATTGAAGTAAAAAGATCTTCCCGCACCAATCTTTCGTTAATCACAATTGCATCTTCATAACCCAAACCTTCAAATTGGGCATAAGCAATCAATAAGTTACGACCTAAGGCGAGTTCACCATTTTCGCTGGCTGGGCCATCAATAATTAAATCTCCGGTCTTAACTTTATCTCCAGAAACTATCATTGGCCTTTGTGAATAGCAAGTTCCTACTGGATTAGTTCTTTGGAATTTAACCACCCAATAAGTTTCCAAATCACCTTCACGATAATAGTTTCCCTCTATTACCTTATCTTTTAATTTTTGGTCAGTTTTAATAACTACCTTTTCTGCATCAACATAAATTACTTTACCGTCATTTTTGGCTCTAACAACCATTCTCATTGCTTCCGCAATTGGTCCTTCCATATCTGTTCCCACAATTGGGGCTTCTGATTTTAAAAGTGGCACTGCTTGTGTTTGCATGTGCGTGCCCATTAAAGCCCTATTGGGTTCATCATTGGCAATAAAAGGAATAAGGGAAGCAGAAGTGCCAACAATTTGCTGAGGACAAACATCAATCAATTCAACTTGGCTAGCAGCAATCTCAGTAAACTCTCCTTGATACCGAGCAGCTACCCATTCATCTTCAATGTAACCAAAACGGTCAATTCTAATTCGTGCATGGGTAATATAGTAATTTCTTTCCTCGTCAGCTTGAAGATAAATAATTTCATCTGTAACTCTCATCTTTGTTTTGCCGTTAACTTTCACTTTCTCCACTTTCCGATAAGGAGCTTCCAAAAAGCCAAATTCATTAATTTTGGCATACAAAGAAAGGTAAGTAACCAAACCAATATTTGGGCCTTCAGGGGAACGGACTGGACAAATGCGGCTATATTGGGACGAATTAATATCACGGATGGAAAAAGAAGCCCTTTCCCTGGTAATTCCACCTTGTCCCATTACAGAAAGACGACGCAAATTATCAAGTTCAGAAAGAGGGTTAGTCTGATCTAAAATTTGCGATAATTGCCCTTGACGATAAAATTCATTAATCGCGGAAATTAGAGGCCGGGCATTAATGAGAGCACTGGGCTGAAATTTTTCTTCGGTGCTCATTAAAGCCATTCTTTCTTTAATCATTCTTTCTAAACGAAGTAATCCTGTTTTAATGGCTGTTTGCAAAACTAATTCTCCCACCCTTCTTACTCTTCGGTTAGCTAAATGGTCAATATCATCAACTTCCCCTTTACCGTTTTGCAGGTTAATTAAATATAAAATTATGGCAACTAAATCTTGGCGGTTTAAAATCCAATTTTCAACAATATTTGCAACATCCAAACCTAAACGTTTATTAATTTTATAACGGCCAACTTTACTTAAATCATAACGGCGATTATTGAGGAAAAGGTTATTAAAGAATTCTTGGGCATTTTCTAAAATTGCTGGTTCTCCAGGACGAAGTTTTTTGTAAATTTCAATTAAGGCTTCTTCCTTCGTCTTAGTTGGATCAAACTTCATAGTTTTTTCAATCAAGGATCTTCCCCGTTCGTCTAAAACCTCCAGGGCACTATTTATTTCTTCATCAGTTGAAAAGCCAAAGGCCCGTAAAAGAACAGTGGCAGGAAACTTGCGCCGACGATCAACACGAACAGAAACTACGTCATTTCTGGCAATAAAAAATTCCAGCCAGGATCCTTTCATGGGACGAACTTCTGCCGTATAAAGGGTTTTACCTGTAGCCGGATCAACTTCTCCGGAAAAATAAGCTCCAGGAGCACGGACAATTTGATTAATGACGCATCTTTCAATACCATTGATAATAAAAGTACCCCGAGGAGTCATTTCCGGGATATCGCCTAAAAATACTTCTTGTTCAACTGTTTTGCCTGTTTGTTTATTTAAAAGGCGGGCTTTAACTTTCAGGGACCTTTCAAAAGAAAGTCCTTTTTCCTGTGCTTCTTCTATTGTACGGACAGGTTCACTTAAGGAATAATCGAGAAGTTCTAATTGCCAGTTTTTTCCGGCAAAGTCTTCAATTGGAGAAATTTCCTTAAGGGCTTCACCTAAACCTTCTCTTTTAAACCATTCCCAAGATTCACGTTGAACAAGGGTTAAATCAAGGGTCGGTAAACAAGGATACTCTTTTCCCCAGTTGACACGAGGACCATTTACTGATTTAATTTTGTCAGAGGACAGATTCTGTTGATTTTTTTTATTCATTGAAAAAAAGGTCAAAAAATATCGCCAAAAAGTTTTTCTTTTGGCGATGCAAAAGAAACGGAGATAGACTCTCCGTTATCAAATTTGATTCAATTGAGGCAATTTTAAAGGATCAATCCTGTTTTGTCAACAGCCAGATTTAGCTTTCATTTTGCTTCCTTTCCAAACCGAAAATCCATTTTCCGTTTTTTTTTGATCCTCCTCTACTGACTCACCAATTAAAAAAATTTCGTCTCCTTTTTTGTCTTTATCAAAACCCTTTATTATCTTCCTTTTACCATTTTTATCTGGTTCACCTCCGCAATCATCAGCATACCCCCAATCCATAGATTGATATTCTTCTGGTGACATTTTTTTCACCTCCTTTGAACCACAAAAAAACCTCCCTTTCTTCTTTGCTCTGGGAGGTTTACTTGTTAATTTTTTTAATTAGCTTATTCTGTCTTACCTCCACAAAGCCCTGGCCTCAAAATGAGGACCAAAAGGCTAATCGTAAGTAAGACTAAATTCATTATGAAGATTAAACCAGATTTAAGCCCTAAAG
>JAMCYY010000078.1:1270-3489 GCA_023473205.1 Patescibacteria group bacterium | reverse complement strand
TATAAAGATGATCTTAGCTGATTTAGGGGAAGCTTACAAAAAAGCTAGTATTCCACAGTTAAAAGTGCTTCTGGGTCTAGTGTTCCCTTATGGAATGAACTGGGACTATAATGATACACTAGACCCCAAGATTAGCCCGTTGTTACAAGCTATTCGGGACTTCTCAACCCTTAGTGTCCCATTAGGAGCGGGATAGGGGAATTGAACCCCTTACATACTGCTTGGAAAGCAGTCGTTCTACCGGTGAACTAATCCCGCATTTATCCATATTTTAGCTGAAACTGGGGGTTTATTTCAAGAAGAGTCTGCCCCGTATGATAGAATGCCGGTTTTGATTAATCCTGAAACTGTGCACGATCGAATGATTTTAGCCGGCCATATTCTTGGCAGCAATCCTTTGACCAAAAAACTAACCGCTTATTGCTTCTGGAATTGCTGTTTCTTTTTATATTCTCACCAAAGCTTGGAACAAAAAATTTTGGGGGTTAAATTTTCAAAGTTACAAACTTAAAAAACGCTTATTCACTGCAAATCTGAAAGCTATTAAATGTGAAGAATGTGGGTGGGCAAAACAAGCCGAAAATGGTAGAATACCTTTAGAGCTTGATCATATTAACGGTAACAGTCGGGATAATAGACTAGAGAATTTGAGATTTATGTCCAAATTGCCATAGCTTAAAACCTACCCATAGAGGGCGTAATAGAGGTAAAATATTTTAACGGATGCTGGTGTGGTGGAATGGCATACACGCTCGCCTTAAGAGCGAGTGCCCAAAAGGCATAAGGGTTCGACTCCCTTCACCAGCACATTTACGGGGACTAGTTCATCGGTAGAACGCTCGCTTTGGGAGCGAGAAGTAGAGAGTCCAATTCTCTCGTCCCCGACAGATAAAAAACTATTGACATTTTAAGTGAGTTAGTTTATCTTAATCCTCACTCTATGGCAAAACTGCAGAAAAAGATTTTCTTCCTGGCCATTTTTACCGTTGCAGGTTTCATCAGCTTACAGTTTTCAGTTAACAAATTAGTCGGTTCTAATGTCTCCTTTACCTTGTTTGATTTCTTCGGTCCGATAGCCGGCGCATTCTTAGGACCTGCCCTAGGATTATTTTCCGTTTTTGCAGTTGAAGCATTTGATATATTCATCAAACATGCTCCATTAACTACCGGCACAGTTGTCAGGCTGTTTCCAACTCTTTTTGCCACTCTTTATTTTGCTTTCATGGGACAAAAGAAAGTCCAGGAAAAATGGATTCTGGTTATCCCACTGGCCGCAATTCTGACTTTTGTATCTCATCCGATCGGCAGACAAGTACCATATTATGCTTTAATGTTTTGGTTGATCCCGGTTTTAGCCTACTTTAAAAGAAATAATTTGTTCATTAAAAGCCTGGGTGCCACTATGACTGCCCATGCAGTTGGTGGAGCAGCCTGGATTTGGGCCTTTAATTTGCCGGCTTCAGTCTGGAATGGATTAATTCCGGTAGTAATAGCTGAAAGATTGCTTTTTGCTTCTGGAATTGCTGTTTCTTATTTAGTGGTTAAATACACTTTGACTTTCCTTGTTTCCGAAAGGATTCTGCCGAAGCTTGATATAATAGCTTCTTAATGCTGTATCCCAATTTAAAGTTTCCCAAAAGAGTAGGACGTCCTTTTTTCTATACTAATTTTGTAGCCACTGTTGATGGTAAAGTACAGGTTCTTAAAAACTCCAAGGATTACTGGCCAATCGGCAGCAAAACCGATTACCAGGTACTTTTGGAGCTTAGAGCCTATGCCGATTATTTAATTCACGGCAGCAATTTGGCTTCGGAATTTGGAGAAATTACCCTAAATAGCTTAAATAAGCTTTCCTTTGCAAAAATGCGGAAAAAGCTGGGCAGAGATTCTAAATTGCCTTATTGCATTATTACCAGCCAGCCTAAAAAGTTTGCGGGTTTTGGGAATGAAGTAATTGTTGCCGGATCAGATCTGCGAAATTTATCCCAGCAGTTGCATGAGAAAGGATATAAAAATGTGCTGGTGGAGGGTGGACCTACTCTTTTGGCCTCATTTTTAAAGGCTGATTTACTTGATGAAATTTTCTTAACCATCGCCCCCAGGATTTTTGGGAACGAAGATAAGAAAACATTAAGCCTGGTTGAAGGCTATCTGTTTCCTAAAAATACCATCAAAAACTTAAGCCTTTTATCTATAAAAAGACTGAATTCCGAAATTTA
>JAMCYY010000078.1:0-1260 GCA_023473205.1 Patescibacteria group bacterium | reverse complement strand
TTTCACGGTCTTTAACCACTTGTGCTGAAATAACGTTACCAGCTTGAGCAAAAATCTCAGCCAGTCTGGCGTCATCAACTGCCCATGGTAAAGAACCAACAAACAATTTCTTGTTATTCAAAAAAATCACCTCTCTTTCTTTTCTTTTTCCGAAGGAAAAATAGTCCTACGGTTTATATTTCTGTGGATGAAATTTTTTTAACCATCGCCCCCAAGATTTTTGGGAACGAGGATAAGAAAACATTAAGCCTGGTTGAAGGCTATCTGTTTCCTAAAAATACCATCAAAAACTTAAGCCTTTTATCTATAAAAAGACTGAATTCCGAAATTTACTTACGTTACAAAATAAGAAAGTAATTTTAAAAAACGGAAAATTTAATTTATCGGCTTTCTCTTGGGCGGGCGATGTTAACTACGATCTTACGACCTTCAACATCTGCACCGTTAAGGTTTTTGACTGCGTTTTGAGCTTCTTCTTCAGTTGACATCTCAACGAAACCAAATCCTCTGGATCTGCCTGTTTCACGGTCTTTAACCACTTGTGCTGAAATAACGTTACCAGCTTGAGCAAAAATCTCAGCCAGTCTGGCGTCATCAACTGCCCATGGTAAAGAACCAACAAACAATTTCTTGTTATTCAAAAAAAATCACCTCTCTTTCTTTTCTTTTTCCGAAGGAAAAATAGTCCTACGGTTTATATTTCTGTGGAGGTGAATTACTGTAAAAACACTAAATACACACTACTCACAACTAAATTGTCCCATACTCCTTTTAAAATAGCAATAGTTTATTCAAAAGGGTGGATCGCGCAAAAAGCGCGCAATTTAGCGCGCAACACTTTTCAGGCTTTTAAAATATAGTACACCGCAGTTCCGCTGCCTTCCTGTTGAATCAATCCCTTTTCCACCAATTTCTTTAATTTAAGCTGAGCAGTCCTTTTAGCTACTTTCAGGATATCCACCACATCTTCTGATGTAATCCTGCCAACAGTTGTCATGAATTCAATAATGGGGATTTCGTCTTTATCTACAAAAATCTGCTCGCCTTTTCCAGGGACTTTATCCAAACCCGTGCTCTGAATATCATCTTTAACTCTCATGGATTCTACTAAAAACCCTTCCGTAAAATATTCCAACCAGGAAGTAATATCCTGGCCAACCCTTTCCCGGTATGTTTTTTCAATCTGCAAAGCGTTGTAATACTCAAGTCGGTCTTGGTTGTAATATTCATCTAAAACCAATATTTTTCGGAAGGGTTTTT
>JAMCYY010000100.1 GCA_023473205.1 Patescibacteria group bacterium | reverse complement strand
ATTATTGTCGGAACTTTCTCTGGTTTTCTTTTCAACCAAACTTCCATTAAATCTTCACCGGCCCCATTGGGGACCACTTCCACCTTTAATCCTTTTACCAAAGATTTCATCTTAACTTTATCCGCTTCGGAAACCGCAACTACACGATTTGCTTTACGCCAAAATCTTAATTCCCAAAATTTAATTTTGTAAACATCAAGATATAAAAGAGGTTTAAGTAAATGCTTTTTAGTGGTTTCTACAAAATGTTGGTAAACCTGAAATTCAATTGTCTGGTCAACTAGAATAATTGGAATCGTGGTACTGGGAATATGCGGCATTACATAAAAAGTTTCCGCGTGAATAAGGTCATAAGTAAAGTTTTTAAGCTCTTCCTCCAAGGCACGGCTTTCCTCAACCGAAAGATTTCTTACAACCACAAAAGGATAAAGACTGAAACCGGTTTTTAAAATATTTTTTAAGGTCCAAGGTTTGGGAGGACGCCGGAAAACACGAACTTTACGGCAATATTTTTCCAATTCCTTAACATAAATTTTTTCCTCTTCGTTTTTAATTAAAGAAAAAAGGGTAATCTCGTGGTCTTTGGCTAAATTCTTAATTAAGTTGTACGATCTTACTTGTCCACCCGATGACGGTGGGTAAGGCAGATAAGGCGTGAGCATCAATATTTTCATTTTTCCCTCTTTTTCTATCTTCCTTTATCATCCTTTAAGGAAAATAAAATAAACTGGTCGCTTTCCTTAACTATAGGATACTTATTTAACATATATTTTCCAAATTCCGAATTCCGGTCAAATTTAGTCGTCACGTAATAAGAAGCGCCCATTTGTTTAACCTGTTCAACAACATTTGGCTCATTTGGATAATTGGAAGCATAGCCGCCGGTCCAACCCCAGCGATTAGTATTATATAAAAGTGTCGCGTCATTACTATCACCGGTAAGAACCAAAGCATCTTTGGAAGTCAATTCATCCACTGCCACTCCGGCTAAATCTACTCCGCTTTGAATGTTATAAAAGTCCCTAACTTGAAACCAAGAAAAAGCTAAAGCAAAAGCAGTACAAAGGATAAAGGAAGAAATACAGAGGGGACGGTTGAAATCCTCGTGTTTTTCAAAGAGTAAAAAATTTGCCCCTTTAGCCAAAAATACCGATAACACCCAAGCCCAGGGAATTTGGTAATAATCATGAGTAACATTTCCGGCAGCAAAAACAGTAGTAAAAATTAGGAGGGAAAGCAGCCAAAAATGAAAAAACCAACCTTCTTTTTTAGGTTTTAAAATTAAACCCAAAATGACCAAAGGTAAACCCCAATAGCCTAAAATCAACTCCCCAATCCTTTTAGCAAAAATCCAATAAAAAAAAGCCCCTTTGAAACGGATGTTTCCCTGGTTAAAAAGCCAAAGGTTGGCAGGAATTCCTTCAGGGAAACGGCCAACCCAAAAACGCCACAAAACAAAAGGAACAAAAGCCACCAAAAACCAAAGATAAAGTTTTTTTTCTTTGAAAAGGTTAAAGCCATATTTTTGCCAAATTAAATAGGCCAAAGGCAACAAAAAAAATAAAGGGAATGTTTTTTGGGAAAAAGATAATGACGAGAACAAAGTAAAAAGTACAAAGTACAAAGTAGAACCATTGGCTAACCACTTTATGGCGAAATAAAACATCGCCAGAGAAAAGCAAATGATCATTGCTTCAGGCAAAACAACGCGCGAATAATAAATATTGTAGGGAAGGACAGCGCCAAAAAAGGCCGTGAGTAAACCAACTTTTTCACCCCAAAAATGAGTAGCAATTAAATATAAAAATAAAAGAGAAGTTAAGGAAAAGAAAATTGTTACTAGCCGTGCATATTTAACTTCAACTCCAAAGAGGCCATAAACTCCGGCCACTATACTGTTATAAATAGGCGGCTCCACTAAAAAGAGCCTTTCATTATTAGGTGTCCCCGGGTGAAGCGGAGTCATATTATCAATCTTGGGCTTTAAAAAATTCCAACCTTCTTTCACAAAGTTCCGTGCCACCGCCGCCGTATCAGACTGACGCCAGGAATGATGATCAGCCAGAGGAATGCCTATTTTATACAACCTAAAAACTAACCCCAAAATTAGAATTAATATCAAAATTACTTTTTCTTTCATTGTCAGAATTTTAAATTTCTAATTTTCAATTTTTAATCAAATTCAAATTTTTAATATTTTAATTTTTGAAAAATTAAATATTTTGCCATTAAGAAATTAATTTAAAATTTAAGATTATCTGAGGTAAATTAGTATCAGTAAAATAACTAAGAACTTTCATTTCTTGATTTATTCAGGTCAATAACCCTCAATCCTACTCCCATTAAAATCCAGAAAAAGAAGGCAATTTTTGAAGCTTCAAAAACATCAATGAAAGTTGCATTTAAGAAATAGCCAAAGGCCGAAGCAGCAATTCCCAAAATAACCAAACGGGATTCAGGGGAAACCTCTTTTTTCCTTAAGAAAGAAAAAAAGCATCTGCCGATCTCTAAAAAGACTGCCAATAAAGCTAAACTGCCTAACAGCCCCGCTTCACCTAAAGAACGTAAATAATCATTGTCTGTAGCTAAAGTAATGGAAGAATAACCTGTACCCAAGAGAGGGTTTTTCGCAAAAGCGCGAATTGCCCTTGGCCATTCTACTTTTAAACGAATATCAGTTGAACGGCTTACTGCCAATGCCGTTGATTCGATTGGTTCACCTGAAGAAGTCGCCACTGGGATGGGAGTAGGCGTAGGTGTTGGGGTTGATGTTGGAATCACCTCACTTACTACCGGAGCCACTTTAACCACCGGGGCTTCTGTCGGTACTAAAGTGGGGGTTAAAGTCGGAGCCAAAGCAATTTCTTTTTCCGGAACTTTAACTAACCCTGAAAGAAAGCTTAAATCAATTTTAAAAGTTGCGGCGTAACGCTGTCCAAGGTCAGCGGAAAAAAACATGCCTAAAAAAGAAAAAATTAAAAAAGGAACGACCAACCATTTTTTCTTGCTTAACAAAAAGACCAAAGACGTTCCCAATAAGTAAGCGCCAAAGGAAACGCGTGAAGCAGTTAAAATTAAAATATAATAAGAAAGAATTCCTAAAACTCCTAAAGTTAATTTAAGCCATAATTTACGGGCAAGCATAATGGAGACAATGATGAGCGGAATCATCATCACCATAAAGGCAGCTAAATCATAATGGCCAGCAAAAGTTGAATTAACCCGTGCCCACCAGGTAAGTTTTAAAATCATACCTCGCGAAAATTCATTATTCATCGTAGAAACTACCGGCCAACCATAAAACTTTTGCCCTAATCCATAAATAATTACTCCCAAGGTTGAGACAAAGACACTCACCGCAAAAATCTTTAAATCTTTTATTTTTTTAAAAGAAAAGTAAGCCACAAAAAACAAAGAAATATATTCTACCCGCCGGAAAAAATGAAGCAAGGCTAAATGAGGAACAATATTTTTAGTAATGAAAACGCCGCTAAGGA
>JAMCYY010000038.1 GCA_023473205.1 Patescibacteria group bacterium | reverse complement strand
GAGACATAATTGTAATGGTTTACCTGTATTTTTAACTGAGTCTGAAAGAGCAGAAAAAGAGGAGTTTATGAGCCATATTTACTATCAATCAGAAGGTAACAATTTGCATGTCAAACTTGAACCGCCTTTAGTTAGTGAAGATCAGCCATTCGAGATTACTTATCCGGCAAGAATTGTTTATCAAGGAAGATTTTTTGATCGACGTCAAGCTAACCAAGCAGCATCTTAACCTTATCCCCCAACCAATCATCCGGCAGCAGTTCTTTGGGTAAACAAGGATCTTCTTTTAGTATCTCCAAATATTGTTCCCTTAATCTTCCTCTCTCATTTTCTTTCTCTTCCTCTTTGGAAGTTGATAACTTTACACGACCGTGAATTTTTGTCAACTCCTGGTAAAGATTTGTATACTTGTCATTAATCTTTTCTAAATTCCAAACTCGTTCAGCCAATGACTTAGGGTTTCCTGCTAAAAGATCGTTCACTTCCAGCGCGTAAACACTTTCATCTAAACCAATACTTTTAATATATTCTCTAAAATCAATAAGAAAATCATATGGTGATAACCAAACCGACTCTTGAATCATTCCAAAACCCAATTCCTTTAATTTAATTCTTAAAAGATCACGGTCTTTTCTGTAACGCTCTTTAATATCAAAAATAACCAGGCGCCACTTGCCGTCCCATTTTTGTTTTTGAAAACGAAGAAATGAAAACTGCCTTTGGATTTTTTCTTTTCCTGATGATGTTAGCCTAAGACAGGGCACATTATTTTTAATAACTTTCTCAATATCACCTGTTTTTAAACTGTGGTAAACGGTTTGATAATATTGTTTTCGGCGGTACCTTTTAGGGATATAACCATAAAGTGCTTCATATCCATTTGCAATATTACCAAAAGGGTCTTTAATTTCATCATAAAAATCACCTATTCCGGCTAAGGCTAAAAATAGATAATCTTGTAATCTAAACAACTTCTTCATCTATTGAAATTTTTGCACGATCGTGAATTTTTATCAATATTCAATTGTAACTTTATTGTCATTATTATTATTATTAAAGAAGTTAAGATAATTAAAGAAGGGTTAAATTAAAAGATGAAATTACAAAATAAATTTGGTTAAGATAATCGATAAATGAAAGCTCAAATTTGTACTCTTGAACAATTTGCAATTAATCTTCTTTGAAGTATTCTTTGAAAACCTCTTTGGCAATCGGGGCGGCAACTGAAGAGCCTTCACCGCCGTTCTCCACTAAAACCGTGACTACAATTTCCGGTTCGCAGGCTTTGCCCGCCGAAGCTTCAGCGCAGGCGGGGGCAAAAGCCGTAAACCAAGCATGAGTGTTTTTGCCGTCACCTGTCTCGGCTGTGCCGGTTTTACACGCCACCTGCGGCTTAAAATCAAAGAAGGGAAAAGCTGTTCCCCCTGTTTCACAAGCGCCAATCATGCCCTTTTTGATAATCTCTAAATATTTTTGGTTTACCCCAATTTCTTGGCAATCAGCTTGATAAGGAGTATTTTCCGCCCCAATTTTTAACATTCTTGGAGTACAAATCTTGCCGCCGCTGGCAACTACAGCCGTCATTAAATTCACCCCCAAAGGAGTTAAGCTAATATCGCCCTGGCCAATGGCCAAGTGATAAGTGTTGCCTAAAAACCAAGGCTCGCCGCGGTTTTTTTCTTTCCACTCTGGAGTCGCTACAAAACCAGACAACTCTCCAGGTAAATCAATGCCGGTAGTTTGCTCTAAGTTAAATTTTTTTGCCCATTCATTAATTTTTTCCGGACCAACCATCTCCCCTACTTTATAAAAAAAAGTATCGGTTGACCGCGCCAAGGCTTTAACCACATTAATTTCTCCTTCTGTTTTGCCGTAAGAAGTATAATACCAGTTGGCATATTTAAAGCTGCCGTTATAAATTACTCCCGGATCATTAATTAAAGTACTCGCGGTAATTTTGCCCTCTTCTAAAGCGGCAGTTGAAGTGACAATTTTAAAAGTTGACCCGGGCGGATAAAGTCCGGAAATCACGCGGTTAAGCAAGGGCAAATTTTCCTCATCCTGAATAATTTTCACAAGTTCTCTCCGGTCATCGGTTTTCAAAAACAAGTTGGGATCAAAAGAGGGACTGGAATAAAAAGCTAAAATTTCACCATTTTGGGGATTGGTTGCCACCACTACACCCTTGCCTTTGCCTTCAGTCACTTTATCAAAAGCAGTCTTAGCTGTTTCCTGCAAATTTTTATCAAGGGCTAAAGTTAAGGTTTTTCCCGGACTGGGTAAAATCCTTCCCATCCGCCGAATAATTTCGCCCATGGTATCCACTTCAACCAATTCACTGCCCTCCCTGCCCCGTAAAAGCTCTTCATATTTCGCTTCTAAGCCTTCCCTTCCCAACCAATCACCGGCAACATAGCCGCGTAAATCCCTTTTCCCTTGAGTTAATTCTTCCGCGGTTACTTCACCTAAATAACCTAAAGCATGGGCAAAAGTCTCTCCGCCAAGGTAACGGCGTTTAAGGGCAATTTTTAAATCTTTATCATTACCTTCCGCTTGCCTTTCTAAAGCTTTCTCGCGGCTGATTATCTCTGGTTTTTCTCCTGGCTTTTCAATTTCATAAATTGGTTCATTAATAGCCAAAGCCTGACCATGACGATCGAGCAAAAAACCTCTCGGCGCCTCAACTTTAATCTTCTGGATACGGTTTGTATCCGCTAAAATCCGATTTATCCTTCCCTCAATTACCTGAAGTTGAAAAAGCCGGGACAAGAGAACCAGAAAAGATAAAAGCAAAATGACCAAAAGTAAAGTTGGCCGAAATTGTTGCATTTTTAAATTCTAATCCTTTTAGTTTCAAAAAGTGAACCGAAGAAAAAATTTAAAATTACAATAAAAAAAATAATCAGAAGCCCGGAAAAACCTAAAGGCTTCAAATTCCAAAAGTCAAGAAAAAGACTTAGAGGCAAAACTAACCAGAGTAAGCCTTGGTGCTTTGAAGAAAGAAGGAATAATAAGAGTGAAATTATCAATATAAGCATATTTAATTTTTAATTTGTAATTTGTAATTTTTAAACAATTTTTAAAAGACGAATTTTTAAAAATTAAAAAACTTAGATTTGTTTACACTGTAACCGCAGTTACATGTGTTTACGCTTTAACGTAAGTTACAGTGATTTAAAATTTTAAATTAAAAATTATTATATCTTCCCTCTGACCACAAACACTGTTCTCAAATCTTCTGGATTAAAAAGTCTTTTAACCTGGACAGTTTTAAAAGTTTCACCAGGAACCTGGGTTACTTCCTCAACTTCACCAACCAGTAAATTTTCCCCTGTTTCACCTAAAACCACTAAATCACCTTTTTTTATATCTTCACTGCGTAAAATTTGTTCCACTTTCATCCTTCCTTCCCCTTTACCAGCCAAAAGTCCCCGGCCAACAAGACCTTTTCCTTCTTCTTTGCTTACCAAATGAACCATCTCTTTTTCTTCAAAAAAACTCGCCAGTTTTACTTTG
>JAMCYY010000032.1 GCA_023473205.1 Patescibacteria group bacterium | reverse complement strand
TCCAACAAAAAATATAAAAATAAGTTTTTTTTGTTTAATTATAAAAATAAAATAGATCAGTATCGAAATTAAGAAAGGAAAAGCAAGACTGCTTTTAAGAAGATAATAGAGTCCTAATGTTAATCCAATAAGCAAAGCGTTAATTTTTCTTTTTGAAACATAGGTTAAAGAAAGGATTATTAATAATACTAAAAAAGTAGTCGGTTGCTCTTTATATGCTCTAAAACTAGAGGAAAGAGCGCCGGGCAAAGTAATCCAGATAAGAGTTGCCAAAATAGCAGTAGGAAGGTTACTTAATTTTTTAGTTGTCCAAAAGATCAAGAAAGAAGATAAAACATAATAAAGACCAGAAGTGAAAATAACGGCAAAGTCGCCTATTCCAAAGATTTTGTACATAAAGGCAATGCTGGCGGTTAAGAAAGGGTCACGCCAGACATCGGGCCAGGGAGGAGTTAGTTTGTTGATGTTTTTGTAAAAGTCAAGGGGGACGGCAAAAGAGACGTTGGTAGTAAAGCCTTTGCCTTCCAGAAGATTTTTAGCAATTTGAGCGTAATCTGACGGGTCGCCTCCGATAATTCCCGGTCCGGTTGGGGCAATTTGCCTTTTAAATAAAAAAATCCAAAGAAGAAAGGCCATTGTTGTTAATATTAAAGAAATTATCCAAGTATTTTTTAAAAAACGCATTTTAAAACTATAAAGATTCAAATTTAAAAAATTCGATATGGGAGTAGCTGGGATTGTTATTTTTAATATCAGCATAAAGCTCTATCCTTAAGTAGATTTCTTTTTTATTGATTACTTTGTCGCTAATATCAAGTTTAAGAGGAAAATAATGGGGAATTTGACTGCCTTGCAACTTAATTATTTCTTGAAAATTTTTATTATCATCACTGGCAAAAATTTTAATATAATTGCCTTCGCCATAAAGATAGGTCAAAGTTTGAATTGAGGCATAAGTTACTTTATGAGGGAGTGAAAAACGATAAGTAATTGAGCCAGGAAGATTAAAATTTTCCGGATGAAGATAACCAATCTGATGCCGCAAATTAATAATTTCAAAGGCTTCTTTGCGGAAGCGTTCTGTTTTGTAATCTTCTTTAAAGTAAATTAGCCGGTCAGGCATCTTAACAAATGAAGTTTGTGGCCGTTGAATTAGATCGGAAAATTTTTGATCTAAATATAGTTTATTAATAAGTGGCAAAAGAATGAATAGCGTTAAGATCGTAAAAAGGAAAAAACGAAGAAATTTGTTTTTAATTTTGAGCTGACTAAAAAGATTAAAAAAAGTTAAGGCGCCAAAAACAAAAACTCCAGGCAAAAAAAATTTATAAACCTTTTGATCTAAAAATTGTTTAGGATATAAAAAAGCGATGCTAAAGAAAATTAAATAAAATAACCAGAGGATTTTTTTGATTCGTTTATAAGGAAGGGTAAATGGCGAGGCAAAAAAGAAAAGCCAAGCTGCGGGTATGCCTCCTAAATTTGTGATTTCTACAAAAAGTCGGTTTAAATCATTCATATTATATTAATTATTGATTTCTTTTAAAGCTATTTCTTTGAATTTTATTATATTGCTTTCATTTGTCAAAGGCTTAAGTAAAATTTGTGCAAATCGTGTTTCTGGGAGAATAAACAATTTTTCAGAAAGATAATTCCAGCGATCTTTTCTTAAAGCAGTATTACCAACTTCTTGGGTAAGGAGTAATCTATTATTTTTGTCGAAAAATTCAATAATAATTGTTAAGGGGCCTTCTTCTGGAAAATCTTTTGCACTGTAAATAAAAGCGCTGATTAAATAATTCTTCTTTGGCTTAATGATTATTTTTTGGCGTTCTGTATTGAAAAAAGTCGTTGATTTTAAAAGATTAGGTTGAGGGTTCTCGACTTTTTTTAAGAGGATTGAACCACTTGCCAATTTTCTAGCTAGAACAAAATTATCAATAAAATATTGATCATACCAGGCAGCTGGCCAAGGTCCAGCCAGATGTCGCCAGTTAATATAAATTGCCTGGAAGGGGAGATATTCATGATATAACTTCCGATATTGATCAAAGGAAAAATTTTCTGGAAGAACTTGAAAGGCTTTTCTTTGTCCGTAAAAAGCGGTTTCAAAAGGAAAACTTGAGACAATTAGGTCGTCAGGAAGGGTGTTTTTTTTGATTTCAACAATTTCATTAACCAAAATATTTTGATAAATGCCTTCATTGGGAGTTGAAATACGGGTGGAAAAAGGTTTTGTTAAATTTAAGATTTCATTTTTTTGAGAAAAGATTTGAAGAAAAATAATCAGAAAGATAAAGATCAAGCCAAATGTTAGGTGCTTCGTTTTTTTAAGAAAGTTACATAGGCTTAAGGAGCCAAAGATTAAAAAAATAATAATGTTAGGAAAAAAGTGGTAAAGAGAAAAACCAGAAAAAGGCTGCAAAAAGACTTGGGTCAAAATTGAGACGAGGAAGACGAAAGAAAGGTGATTAATATTATTGTTTTTCGATAAATTAAAAAATCCTATCCAAAAAAAGACCATGATAAAAATTGGCAAAGAGGAGATTAAAAACGGCAGAAGAGAGATTAATTCTTTTAAGTTTAGGAAATATTTAATAAAGATTTCTTTCGGATGAGATTTAACAAAATGGGGAACATCAATATAAGGAAACATACCGCAAATATCCTGAGGTGTATCCGGGAAAGTAATAGGATTTGCGGGAATAGTGCAGTTTTTAACTATGCTAAAAAATGGATCCCTGGTAATTTGATAATTTCTTATAAACCAAGGGGTAGTTAATAGTAGAAAACCAAGTAAAACAAAAAAGATACCCCCTTTATTTTTTAGCTTTAAAAATAAATAACCGGAAATTAAAATCAGAAAAGGATAGGCTAAAACACTTTTTAGGAGATAATAAAGGCCGATACTGATTCCAATTAAGAAAATCGTTAATTTTTTTGGAGGAAGAGTGAGTAAAAAAGTGAACAATGATATTAAAAAACAAGCCGGAATATCCTTATAACCAATAAAAGAAGAAAAAATTACTTTGGGAAGAAAAATCCAGATTAAAGTGGCAAAAACAGCTGTTGGGGTACTATCAAGGTTCTTAACTGCAAGAAAAATAAAAAAAGCAGTTAAAGAATAAAATAAACCGGAAACGATGATGATGGCAAAATCGTTTACTCCAAAAACCTTGTAGGAAATAGCAATTGCCGTAGTTAAGAAAGGGTCACGCCAAACATCTGGCCAAGGAGAGTTAAGATGATTAATGTTTCGATAGAAATCTAATGGAACAGCAAAAGCAACGTTACTGGTAAAACCTTTGCCTTCGAAAAGATTTTGAGCAATTTGGGCATAATCCGCGGTATCACTACCAATAATGCCAGATTGTGGAAGAACAATTCGGGTTGAGTATATCGTTATCCAAATAAGGAATGCCAAAAAAGCAAAAAGAAACGCTCTAAAAAATTTGTTATTAATAATTTTAAGCAAGCCTTTCATTGAGGGAAAAAAGACCATGATAAAAATTGGCAAAGAG
>JAMCYY010000035.1 GCA_023473205.1 Patescibacteria group bacterium | reverse complement strand
GGATTTACTTCCCCTCCCCATTCTTTGGCGTGATTAGGCTCATTAAAGACAATGACATATTTATCTTCAACTGGCCAATTAAGAGAAGAAAGAAAATTGGCCCATTTTACGGCATCTTCTTTAGTTGGTTTGATCCAAGAAGAACCAACGGTGTGAGTGGCAATTCTGACTAAAGGAATTAAGTGTCTCTCGCGGCATTGATCCATAAAGCCTTGCCACTTATCATAATTTAAATCATCATCCCTAATAACCACAGTTACCCAGCCCCAGTCCCCTCCGCTCGAATTAACTAATTCCTGAGCCTTGGCAAGCTCATTTGGTTCTAAGATATGAATCCCGAATTTGTTGCATTTTTCTTCTGCCAAGGCAGATTTTGGCCATAAAAGGCTAAAAAATGATAAAATATAAAGAAAAATAAAGAATACTTTTTTCATTTTATTAACTCAAAGCGCAAAGTTAAAAAGTCAAAACTAAAGCTAAAAGCGTAAAGTTACAATAGTTTTGAGTTTTAAGTTATAGTTTTAAGCTTTAACTTTTGATTTTTAAGTTAACTTAAATTTGATAAAAGTATTATATCAACTGAGAGGTAAAAAATGCAGACAATTGATGACCGAATTTCCGAAATAGAAAAAGAAATCAGGGAAACACCTTATCATAAAGGGACAGAACATCATATCGGAAAACTTAAAGCCAGAATTGCCAAACTGAAAGAAGAGCAAATTGAAAAATTTGCTAAAGGCGGAGGCAGTGGCGGCGGCGGTTATGCAATTAGAAAAACCGGAAACGCGACGGTGGTTTTGGTTGGTCCGCCTTCAGTTGGTAAGTCCACTTTGCTTAATAAAATTACTAATGCAGAATCAAAAGTTGGGGCTTATGATTTTACTACCTTGAATGTTATTCCTGGTATGTTGGACTTCCGCGGTGCGAAAATTCAAATCTTTGATGTTCCTGGAATTGTTTCCGGAGCGGCTTCAGGGAAAGGACGAGGTAAAGAAGTTCTTTCCGTTGCCAGAGGCGCGGATTTAATTTTAATCATGGTTGATGTTAAAACCATTAATTTAGTTCCGGCAATTTTAAAAGAACTTTATGAAGCTGGAGTTCGTTTAAATGAGAAGAAACCAGAAGTGACCATTATCAAACAAGCTTCAGGCGGGATAAAAGTTAATGCTACGACTCAACTTAAAATAAGTTATGACACCATTAAGTCTTTGGCCAATGAATTTCGACTGGCAAATGCGGAAGTGATTATCCGTGAAGATATTACCTTAGATCGTTTAATTGATGCTTTTGTCGGCAGCCGTGCTTATCTTCCTTATTTAATTGTTATTAATAAAGTTGACTTGGGTATCCCAAAAAATCTTAATAATTTTCTTCCGATTGGATGCAAACCTGTGCTAATCAGTTCGGAAATCAACGAAAATCTGGAGCAATTAAAAGAAAGGATTTGGCAATCATTAGGCTTTATTAGAATTTATCTTAAAGAAGATGATTTTATTGATTATGAAAAACCAGTGATTACTAAAAAAGAGATTGATTTAAAATCCATGCTTGAGGAAGTGAGTATTAGAAGAAAAGAAACTTTTAAGTCAGCCAAAATTTATGGACCAGGGGCAAAATATCCAGGACAAGAAGTGAGTTTAACCTTTATTCCTCAGGATGGGACAATTGTCCAATTTTTAGCTTGATTTTCTTTGGTATCGGCCAACTAATTGGTCTTGTTCAAGAATTTTTCCATCCATAATTTGCTGCAAGCTGATCTTATCGATTCCCCCTTCAATATTTAATGGTTCACTTAAAGCGTAAATGGTAAAACGGTAATTATGAGCCGGAGCATTTTCCGGTGGACAAGGGCCTTCGTAACGCATTGAGCCAGCGCTATTTTTCCCTTGGAGAGTCCCTTCCGGGATTTCTCCTTCAAATATTTCACAAATACTGGGGTTAATATTCCACAGGAGCCAATGGACAAAAGAGCCAGTAGGGGTAACTGCATCCGGATCATCGACAATCAAGGCAAGACTTTTGGTTTTCTCCGGCGCCCCTGTTATGGTTATAGGCGGATTAATGTTTTCCCCATCACAAGTATATTTTTCCGGAATTAAATCGTTTTCATTAAAGGCAGAAGAGATAATTTTTAGTGACATGAAGTAAGTTTACAAATTATAATTATTTTTTCAAGCAAAAAAATAGTTGCAGAGGACAAAGTACAAGGTATTAAGAAATAAGTTAAAACGCAAAAGGCAAAACTAAAACTCAAAGCTTAGAACTTTTTACTTTTAAAATAAAGTTTTGACTTTTAACTTTTGCCTTTTGACTTTCCTTTGTACGATGAGCTAGCTAATGGCTAATTGTCCGCAAGCAGCTTTGATCTCTTCTCCCACTGAACGGCGTAAAGTGTAAGGTAGATGATATTTATCTAAAAATGTCATAAATTTAGCTAAATTATTTTCGGTAGCGGGATTAAGTTTAGCTTGAGTTGGATTTAAGTTAATCAAATTTAAATGAAAGAGAGATTCGGTAAAAATCTTTCTTAATTCTGCCGCGTCTTCCGGCCGGTCATTGAAATTATTAATCAAGGCATATTCAAAAAATAGTTTGCGGTTGGTTCTGTTTACAAAATATTTTGCCGCTTTCATAATTTCGCTGACTGGATATTGTTTGGCTGAAGGCATGATCTCTTCCCTTTTGACTTGAAAAGGAGAATGAAGCGAAATGGCTAAATTAATTTGGGTTTCTAAATCAGCAAATTCATAAATTTTAGGGATAATACCTACGGTTGAAATGGTAATATGGCGGGAGCCAATATTTAAGCAATCTTTATCATTGATAATTTTAATTGCTTCCCAGGTATTTTCCCAATTTAAAAAAGGCTCACCCATGCCCATAAAGACAATCCGGGAAATTCTTGTCGGGTTAGGGTTAAGGTGAAGCGGCGAGTTAAGGCTGGGTAGATGGGTTAAGTATTGGTTCCAGAAAACTATTTGATCCACGATTTCTTCAGGATTGAGGTTTCTTTTAAAGCCCATTTGTCCAGTGGCACAAAAGGAGCAGCCTAAAGGGCAGCCGACCATGACCGAAAGGCAGGCCGTGATCCAGTTTCGGTAAACCATCAGCACTGATTCAATCCGTAAGCCATCAGAAAGCCGTAAGAGGGCTTTAACTGCCCCTTTTTCAAGGCAGCCAACAGTTTTTTCCTGCTCTAATTCCTGCCAAGTAAATTTTGAGGCTAAATCATGCCTAAGTGCAGTAGGAAGGTTAGAGATAGCCTCAAATCCAGGCAAAAGCTTTTTAAAATAGGCATCTTTAATTTGTTTAAGCCTAAAATCAGGCTCACCCATTTTGGAAAGATAATCTGAGATAACTTGTAAATCCATATGAGTATTTTAACATTGGGGAGGTATAATTAAGAAATAAGTTAAAAGGCAAAGATCAAAAGTCAAAGCAATAGTTTAAAACTTAAAACTTTTACGCTTTACCTTATAGTTTTGAGTTTTGCCTTTTAAGATTTGAGTTAATATAGAATGTTTACCTGTCAACATTGCCAATCATTAGTTAAGGATAACAAATTAAAGATGCCTATTTTA
>JAMCYY010000021.1 GCA_023473205.1 Patescibacteria group bacterium | reverse complement strand
CTTAATTTGTTTTTCTTGGGCAAAAAATTTAACTTTTGGTTATGGAGAAAAAACTCTTTTTCAAGGGGCGAATTTTTCGGTGTCCAAAGGCCAAAAAGTGGGTTTAGTCGGACTGAATGGTGCAGGAAAAACAACTCTTTTTAATTTAATTTGTCAAAAAGAATTTCCGCAGGAAGGGGAAATTGAGGTTTTAGGCAAGATTGGTTTTGTTCCTCAAGAAGTAAAATTTGATCCGGAGGTTGAAAATGCCAGGAGTGTTCGTGATTATTTAATGACCGGGTTTAAACAGGATTTTGAATTAAAAGAAATGCTTTCGCGGTTGGAGTTAACAGATTTAAGTTTAGAATCTTTACCAAGAAATTTAAGCGGCGGGCAAAAAACAAAACTGGCTCTTTGCCGGGCACTTCTTTCCGAGCCAGAGATACTCTTGCTTGATGAACCGACAAATTTCATGGACAAAGAAGGCAAAAAATGGGTGATGAATTTTTTGAGCCATTATGCAAAAACGTTAATTGTTATTTCCCACGACTTAAAACTAATGGACCGGGCAATTGACCGTGTCCTTTATATTAATGAACACACTAAAAAAATTGAAGAATATAAAGGCAATTATTCCAAGTTTTTAAAATTGAAAAAAGAAAAAGAAGATTTATTTAAGAAAAATTTTGTTGCCCAAGAAAAACAAATTAAGCGGATGCAAGAAGGAGTGAAAAAGCTTTATCGTCATACCTCAAAAAAAGGAGTCAAAGATGAAGCTTTTTTTACCAGAGCCGTTGCGGGTGGGAGAGCTGCCGATTAAAGCCAAAGAAATAAGCAAGGCTTATGGATCATTAAAAGTTCTTAAAGATCTTAATTTTACAATTGTTCGCGGGGAACGGATTGCCTTGCTTGGGGCTAATGGTACAGGCAAAAGCACTTTAATCAAAATTCTCAATGGGGTTTTAGAGCCGGACAGAGGTGAAGTAATCCGCGATGAAAATTTAAGCATTGGTTACTATTCACAAGAGTTTGAAAGTTTTGATTTAAATAAAACTTTATTGGAATCATTAACTGAAAAATGCAGTTTTTCGGAAGGTGCAGCCAGGGCTTTTTTAGGCCGGTTTAATTTCCTGGGCAATAAAGTCTTTCAAAGGATAGGCAGCTTATCAGGTGGAGAAAAGACCAGATTATCAATTGCTCTTCTTACTGGCAATAATCATAATTTACTAATTCTGGATGAACCAACAACTTATTTAGATGTTTTGTCACAACGGATTATTTTAGATACCTTAAAAGAATATCAGGGAACAATGATTATTGTCAGTCATACTGAAGAATTTATCAATGAACTTTCTCCAGATAAGGCTTTTTTAATGCCTGAAGGGCAAATGGTCTTTTGGTCTGAAGACTTATTGGAAAAAGTCGGGGAAGTTTAAATTGTTAGATACAAGGAGGGGACCTCGTGGACTTTTTTTAAAGCCCCCTCCTTTTGACTTGATCACTCATTCTATCTGTCCTACTAGAGGAAACCGGCTTGCGTCTTCGGGAAGAATGGCAATATCAATTGGTACGTCAGGAATTTCTTCCCTCAAGGCCTTGGCTTTTTCCGCCAAAAAGATCACCACCGCGGTTTTGTTGTTGCCAAAGAATTGTGCTTCTCCAGCGCAAAAGCCTTTGAGCGTTACTTTCAATCCAGGCTGGATAGCAAAGAACCATATTTCTTTGCTGGGGAAAGTGCTCATTACCTGGCCGAGAATCCAACAAGTTTCTTCTTTATCTCCCAAGATTACCGTATTGTTGATTTGGTAAACATCTCCCTCACATTCTTTTTTTTCCCAGACAGTGCCTGCTTTATTGCAGAGTTTGGGTGTTGGTTGTGAACAAGGCGTTCCTTGGGGCGTGAAGGATGGTAACGGCGTTATGTATTGTGTAACCATAGACACATCTTCACAAGGTTGTTTGCGCTGACAGCTGTAATTGTTGACTATCAGGCAAAGACCAATGATGATAAGGATGATAGTGTCCACAATAAGAAAGATCCTTTCCAAACGAGTCATTGTTCTATCTCCTTTTTAATAGTTTAAGTGTCAAAGAACTGGTTAATTGTCTTACTTTCTCACGCGGAAGTGGGAATATGACAATTTAACCAAGTATGCCTGGAATGGTTTCAATTTCTAATAAATGTTTGTGACTAAAATTAAAAGCCGGTAAGAGTCACTCAAGAGCCTTTCGTTTTTACTGTTTTCTTCCTAAATAAAAATGAAAAAAGATTTAGAAAGCTAATAGCGGCGAAGAAAGAGGGTTTTTTCAATGACCAAAGCGGTAAAAAGAATCCAGGCCCCTGCTAGATAACCGCCAAGGATATCTGTCGGAAAATGAACTCCCAGATATATTCTGCTAAAACCGATGACCAATACCCATATTGCTGCTAATATTCCCACAAAAGTGGTTAGTTTTTTGTTGCGGGTAAAACGAAAAAATAAAAAGACTAGAAATCCATAAATAATCAAACTGTTCATGGCATGGCCGGAAGGGTAGGAAAAATCATTCGTTGACAGTAAAGGGGCAAGAATTGGTCTTGGCCGGTGAAAAAGGAGTTTCAAAAAAAAGTTCATGGCAACGCCAATAACAATGGTCCAAGCAAAAATAACGGCTTCAGTTTTGTGCTTATTTAGAAGAAATAAAATGACCGTCAGGGAGATGCCGATAAAAAATGTGTTGCCGCCAGTGGTTGTGACAAGAATCATTATTTTTGTAAGCAATGGCGTTCTTAAAGAATAAATGGCTTCGGTAATTAATTGATCATAAAATAAGGTTTCTTTTCTTAAGACATCTTCGGTTAAAGCTGCAAAAAGGCCAAAAGTCAAAAGAATACCAATAAAGCCTAAAATAATCTCCAGAAAAATTAATTTTGATAAAGAAAGTTTTTTAATGAGCTTTGAAAGTTTCATCATCAATATTTTAACAAATTTTGAGGTTTAGCAGGTTTGAGAAAGAGGCAAATTAGCTTTTTTTTCTAATTTTCCAACTCTTTTTTCCAATTTACGAAAGTCGGTTTCTGAAATAGTGTCCATATCTAAATCACGAATTTGCATTTTTATATACATTAATTCATTTTTTATTCCTTCAAGTCCACTGTTTAAATCTTCTTGGGTGGCAAATTCTTTTAAATCTTTCTTGGTAGCAAATTCTTTTAGGTCTTCTTTTTTGGCCACCTCGTCAAGAGCACCAAGGACTGCTCTGGAAATTTGCCCCACAGCTTCATCAATTGCTTTATTAATATCTTCTTTCGTGGCAAAACTACTTTTCATAAATTCATCATGTCACATTAAAAGATTTTCTTCAAGTAACTGGGTTTATTGAAAGCAATATTAACTTTGAGGAGTCGGTGAAGGTTCGGGTTTAGTTACATGAAGTGACCATGCGGAGTAGGTTTCATCAATAGAAATATGGATTAATAATTAATTTATTTAACTAATCCTTTTTACAAATTGGGGAGTTTTTGCATGCACGTGCATGCAAAAACTCCCCAAAATCCCTTATTCCAAGTTTATCTAAAATAAACACGCGTTAATCCACTAATAGTGGACAAATGTTATAATCAATCCATTGAAAAA
>JAMCYY010000028.1 GCA_023473205.1 Patescibacteria group bacterium | reverse complement strand
AAAGTAATACAACAACTCCTACCGCCACCCCAGTTTTGCCAACAGTAACACCGACTAGTGATCAAAATTCGTATCCCACCCCAAAATTACCTTTAATCATCAAGGTTCCTTTAAATTTAGACAACTACACCACCCCTTTTATTGCCTTTAAACAAGCACCAAGAATTTTTTCCCTCAAAAACCTCTTTGACCAATTTTTCAACTACAGTTCTCTCTTCTTTAGGTGGAATAAAGGAAGATAAAAAAATGTAAGTTTAATTTTGTTGTAATTTTTTACTGCGTTGTAAAACTTTAAACATATATTAGCCATTAACTGCCCTTCTAAGAGCATCAATTTTCAATTGAGTTTCCAAAGAAAAAGCCATTTTACGATTTTGAGAATCAAAAATAAAAAGGCGATCAAGACTTCGAAAACCTCCAGCATCTTCGGTATAACTTCCCGCATCAACCTGATAAAGAATTAAAAGTAAATCAAAAAACTGCCTCTGATCCATTTTGGCAACTTCGGCCATTCTTTTAACTTCTTTAGCAGTATCTTGTTCACTCATAGTCTTTTTCAAGTAGCTTCCAATGGGATCTCCATCTAAAAGACCTTTGGCCAAAGAAACTTCTTTTTCATCGTAACCTAACTCTCTTAACAATTTTTCCATAATCGGAACAGTATATTCATGTTGAGCAGCAGCTCGCTTGGCAATCACGGCATCACCTTTTCCACTGTCATGGCCTTGAATGATTAATCTAAATAAAGATCTATCAATTCCGGCAGGAAGTGGCTTATCAGCAAAATATTTTTCAAACTGAGCCGCCACCATGAGAGTGTGCTCTTGCAAAGAATAACCTTCAGACAAACCTGAAGGTTTGTTTTGTTGATATGACCAAAAAGCATCTTTTCTTAATTCCGCCATTACGGCTAAGGGTATTTTCCGTGGATGCTGCGGATCAAAGCCTTCAGCGCTAAGCGCTTGCTGCAGTTTCTCTTTGTTAATTCCAGAAAAAGGATGTTCAAATTCATCTTGATAAGGGTATTTTTCTCCAGGAGTATGATAAATTCTTTGATCACTACTAAAATCAACCGGAACAAAATAACCCGCTTTATTAGGAACTTCAAAAGAAGCATATAACTTACCAATAACTACTTGCCGTAATTCCTCTCCAGCTAAATTTACAGGTTTAACTAAAACATGTTTATCAATCCATTGGTCTACATCAGGAATTTTATCTTTCCATTCTTGGAAATTGGGCATTTTCTCCCTAATCAAGCTTAAAATCGCTTCGGCTCTTTTTTCATCAACAATTATTAAAAAAGGCTCTTTCGTTAAATCAACATTCGCACCTCTTACATAATCATAAATCGCGATTCCTTCACCAGCCGGATTTCCACATTCATTTTTAGAAACAAGCTGCCTCCGTCTAAAAACAAAATTAACACCTCTTCCTTCAAATCCCCATAATTGTTCCCCAGCAGTAAAGTCTATATCAAAAAATTCTGCATAAGGATGTTTACCTGACCTTCTCCTGGGACTTTCATATTCATACCTGTCCGTTGAAAAATCTTTCGTATAAAATTTTCCTTCATTAGTTATCCTCACTCCTCCAATTTGACCAAATACAGTTGGATAATTGACAGTATTAAAAAAATATTCACCATAGTGATCCAACTGATATTGTTTAGAAGCCAACACGCCTCGTTCAAGAACTTTTAAAGTTGATTCCGTATCCCCAGTTGTATGACAAAGAACTTCTTGACTTGAAACAAACCTTTGATTTTCTTTGCTAGCACGTTGAGCATTATCAATTATGAGGTTAAAGTTCAAATGAGGTCTAAGTGGTTCCATTTCAATCCACTGACTTGGAATTTGAACCGTTTGAAAAAAATCTGTTTTACCCTGACAAAATAATTCAAGTTCTTTGTTCATCTCGATAACTTTCTCAAGATATTCTTTTGAATAATAATTATCTAAATTCGCAGGTCTCTGTTCTGTCGTTAACTCACCTAATAAAAAAGGACAATAATTTTTGTCAATTATTTGTTGCATCTCAATAACCTTTGCCTTTCTTTCCTGTTCAATAAGTTGATCTGAATATGAAGCCATTTCTTGTCTTAATTTATCACAATCACCTTTTAACCTTTCCAAACCTTGCCTAAGTCCTGGTTGTAATTTTGGAGGAAAATCTTCAATTGAAGGTAAAAATAGCTCTTCTTTAGGCTCAACCTCATGACTTTTTGGAACAGCAACCTCAACTTTTGGTTGAGGTGGAGCCACTTCAACAGCCTTTTCTTGGGGAACTTCTGCAACTTTTACTTCTTGAGCTATTTCTGTCAAAGCACCTCTTCCATCGTGATGATCAATTAATTTTTTAATTTGATCCCATCCTTTTTCAATAGTAGTTTTAAAGGCTTCTTTCCAGGTCGTTGGACGATTAACTTCCTTGACAGCAACGGTTGGTACTTCACTCATATTTCCTCCCTTTCAATTTCTCTTCCCTTAAGTTTTCCAAGATAAATTCCCTGACTTCATCTAGGTAACCTTTAAAAAAAGAAGAAAGCTGGGGGAAGGCATAAGAAAGCTTGACTAAAGGTTTTTCTAATTTATGGTCAGGCGTATTTTCCGGCAATTCGGTCAAAGCTTTTTGAGCAATCTTGCCTGCCTCTTCCTTCTTCATTTTGCCACTCTGAACATGATCATAAAGATAAGTGGCTAAATCAAGTTCGATTTTTTTCAATATAGAAGGCATTGATTAAATAATAACAGCCATAACTATAAAATTACATAGGAATTTTCCCCAAGGCGAGGCCTTGCAGATTCAATTCTGTCACAATAACTTTTGGCGAAACCGGGGAAGAACATCTTCTCTTGAAAACTTAAGCATATTCTTTGCCAGCAGCTTTGTATCTTCGCATGGATCCAAAAAGTCTGATAATGAACGGCAGACAAAACTTCTCCAAGTAATTTCGCCTTGATATTCAGGATCTTTAGATTCGTAGGCAATCGATATCACTCTATTTACTAAGGATTTTTTTTCTGGTTCCGCATATCTACTTAAGTAACTTGGATGTTCGAGCAAGACTTCACATATTTTTGATATGGAAACATTGCTTCCTAACCAATTAGCCCTAGCAGCAAGTCCCTCACTTAATAACTTTTCACCAAAGTCATTAGGATTTCGAGGGCGAAATTGATTAAGGCTAACATGATAGCCTTCATGATAGACAGCGCTATGAATCTCTTCTACATCCTCCCTAGTAGGAGGAAACTGTTGATACGGCCAGTTAAAGCGTTTACCGTCTTCAGTAAAAAGTTTATCTTCAGGTGTCTCTTTAAGCCACTCCGATTGGTGTCTAGAAGCGCTAAAAGAATTAACCACCCACAAGCCTGTGCGTCTTAAAAGTTCTTTTTTAAATTTGGCTGATTCAATGTGAGTACCCAAGGCACTAACGCTATCACCAGAATAAAGAATTGAAACCAACTCTACTTTCACCCCAGAAGTAAAGGTAACTAAACCAACAGGAGAAAGTGGGACACCTAAAACATCAGACATATTCAATAAAGCTAAAAGTTGTGACCTACGCAAAACACCAAAAAAGGGGCTCAACTGTCGTC
>JAMCYY010000030.1:2613-3678 GCA_023473205.1 Patescibacteria group bacterium | reverse complement strand
AATGACCCAGGCCAAAGGGGAATCAACTATTCATGAAACAATTTTTGAAAACAGGTTTGCTTTTACAAAAGAGCTGAAAAAAATGGGAGCGAAGATTGAACTTTTTAATCCCAAAGTGGAAAATCCGGAATTAGTTTATAACTTTAATTTAGAAGATGATAAGCCAGAGTATTTTCATGCGGCGAAGATATTTGGACCGACAGTACTTTCCGGGACAAACCAAGGGATAGCTGATTTAAGGGCGGGAGCTTGTTTAATGCTCGCCTCTTTAACTGCCCAAGGTAAAAGTGAACTTTCTGGGGTGGAGCATGTTGACCGCGGTTATGAAAACCTTGACCAAAGGCTTTGCTCATTAGGGGCAGAAATAAAAAGGATAAAAGAATAACCATAATAGAATAATTAAGTATTTAAGGATGATTAAGCAGGACAATCTTAAAAATTATTTTCACCAAACAAGAAGGGCTTTGGCCAAATTTTGGCTGGAGGTGAATTTGCAGATTAAAGTTGTAAACTAATTCCATCTTTGTATGCAGATGGATTTTCCACTTTGGGATTAAAAAGTTCAATCTTCGCTCCCATTTTTTTCAGCTCTTTTGTAAAAGCAAACCTGTTTTCAAAAATTGTTTCATGAATAGTTGATTCCCCTTTGGCCTGGGTCATTAAAATCCCCCAAAGACTCATCCAATCACTCATAAAGCCCGGGTAAGGCCTCGTAACAATGTCAGTTGCCCTTAATGGCCCTTTATAAAAAAATTTGATTCCTCTTCTTTCAACCTCAACTCCACCCCCAATTTGTTTCACTGCTTCTAAAAATGCTCCTAAATTTTTTTCTTCTGCATGACAAACAAAAACGTTACCTTTAGTCGCTAGGGCGGCACAAGCAAAGGTGACGGCTTCATTACGGTCATACATGACGGTATAATCAGCTGCCTGAAGTTTGGCAACTCCATCAATTGCAATCACTCTTGGTTCAACTCTTTTAATTTTCGCCCCCATCTGGTTTAAAAAAGCAATTAAGTCGTCCACTTCTGGCTCTTGGGCCGCATTTTCTAAAACAGTTCTTCC
>JAMCYY010000030.1:0-2603 GCA_023473205.1 Patescibacteria group bacterium | reverse complement strand
AACCATATTTTACAAGTTTCCGGCAAAAAATTAAAAAAACAAAAGTTTTCTAAAACAGTTCTTCCCTCAGCTAAAGCTGCCGCCAAAATCATCACGTCGGTTCCTCCATGAGTATTTTTAGGAAAAGTAAAAGTAGTTCCTTGCAAACGTTCAGCCCTTATTTCATAAAAACCATCATGAATATCAATTTTTGCTCCTAAAGCCCTTATGCCATCTAAATGACGATCCACTGGCCTGCGGCCAATTTTGCAGCCCCCGGGAACAGGTAAAATTGCCTGACCAAAACGATAAAGAAGAGGACCGATAAAATAAGTAGCCGCCCGTGATAATTTGCCACTTTTTTCAGAAAACTTTTGTTTTTTTAATTTTTTGCCGGAAACTTGTAAAATATGGTTTTCTCCAAAGTTAACTTCTCCTCCCAGCTCATTAATTATCTCTGCCGTGGAAAAAACATCACCAATTTTGGAAAAATTATGCAAAGTTGAAAATCCATCTGCATACAAAGATGCGATCATTAACTTAAAACCCGAATTTTTTGCCCCGCATAAACTAACTTCACCGGAAAGAGGAATCCCACCACTAATTAAAAATTTGTCCATATTTTAACAATTCAACAATTGTAACAATACAACAATGCGTTTTTCTATTTTAGCCACTTCTTAACTTATTGCAATAATAATCAAACTTTTAAAATTTTCCAGCTTCAACAATTTATCCTCAGCCTTTTAATCGTTTCTTCGATTAGGTTAACAAACCTTAGCCCTCCGGATGACATAAAGACAATAACATCATCTTCTTTAGTTTCCGAACAAATCTGATTAATTAATCTTTCATCTGTTGGTTCATAAACAACCTGCTTTTGAGTTTTCGCAATTGCCCTGACGATATCCGCTCCTGTCACCTTCTCTTCTTTGGCAATATTTTGGAGGAAATTCACTTTACCAACAATCACTTCGCTTGCCGCATCAAAAGCCCCTGGATACCAGGATAAACTTTCCTTATATTTTAAAGCTGTTGCCATCGGGTCAAAAATTGCCCAAATTTTACTTGTTGGATAATGCTCCCTTAAAGCATCTAGGGTACTTTTAACTTTTTCCGGATGCTGGGCAAAATCCCAGTAAAGATATCGCCCATTTATTTTTCCCAGAAATTCTAATCTGGTTTTAACTCCATGGAATAATTTAACTCCTTGAGCAATTGCCTGATCACTGAAGCCTAACTCATGGCACAAAGCCACGGCGCTGCAGATATTTTCTAAATTATGTTTGCCCAACAAGGTTGTTTCCAAATCAACTTGAAAATTATTTTTTCCTTTTACAAGAAAAACCACTTTATCTTCATTCGTACGGAAATTTGCAACCAAATAGTCAGCTTTCGGGTCACTAAGGGAATAATTAACCACAGGACAGATAGCTGCTTCCACAATAGCTTTAGAAACATTATCAATGTTATAAACTAAAAGCCCTTTTCTTGGCAGTAATTTCACCAATTCCATAAAAGCTTGCTGGTAACTTTCTGGAGTTTTATATATTTCCGGATGGTCATGAAGTGTCGCTGTTAAAAGTAAATATTTTGGTTTATAAAACATAAATTTTGGTAGGTCTGTTTCGTGTAAAGACGGCGGTTCATCTCCTTCGACCACAGAATAAACTGAGTCGGTAATTTTTACCCCATCCGCGAAGTCTAAAGGTACCCCCCCAGTCATAAAAGAAGGATTCACACCGGATTTAGTTAAAATACAACTGATTAAAGCTGAAGTTGTTGTTTTTCCATATGTTCCGGCAACAACAATTGAATTTTCCTTTATTAAAAAATCTCTCAAAGTTTCCGGGTAAGATAAAACTGGACAACCTAAAGTTTTTGCTTTTAAATACTCAGGATTATTATGGTCAACCATCAAAGCACTTCTGCCAACAACCACTAAATCTGCATCTTTCGGCACATTTTTAGCCTCATATCCCTCAATATAAGGAATTTTGTTATCTTGTAAATAGGTAGAGATTGGGGGATAAACCCCTTTGTGGTCAGAGCCGGAAACTTCCCAGCCCAGATCTTTAAAAGCTTTGGCTAAAGCCCCCATGGTTTTTCCGGCAATACCAATAAAATATGCTTTTTTATTCATCTTTTCCAACTAGTCAAATTGGCCCAACTTTGCCAATTAGTCACCAAAATTTACTCGAACACCAAAATTATTCAACAAATTAAGGATATCTCCTTGATAATACCTATTTAAATACTCTTTGTTTCTAAATAAATACCCTTGTCCTTCTTCCCCTTGAACCAATGCCTTTAACTCTTCTAAATTTTTACTCCAAGTAAACCCATTAAAAAATTCTACCCCTTTAAATTCAATTTTATATAAGGCACCTTTTTCATAACAAGTGCCCAAATAAACATATTGCTTAAGGCTTTTTTTTGCCCAAATAATTGCTTCAAGCATCATTCTCGCACCTAAATTTTGTTCAAAGTAAGAAAGGTCATAAAAAGAGTGAGCGAATTGCAAAATATTATCAGAGATAAAACAAACAGCGTAACCAATTTCTTTTTGAGAAGCAACTTCTTTAAAAACAAAAACGCGGTTATAAACACCTCCCCGAAAAACG
>JAMCYY010000016.1 GCA_023473205.1 Patescibacteria group bacterium | reverse complement strand
TACGGCTTTGGAGCAAGAACAAGCTCTTTAATTTCTTTTTTAGAAACAGATGTAGACATATAACAAAATTTTCAATTCTTTTACTCTTACTAAATCACTTTCAGCGCTTCTAATTTCTGCAGGATCTTTTTACCCAACTCTGTCTCGCCATCCACTTCCAGTTTCGCCACTTTCCAGGAAATGGGTTCCTTATCAATCACAATCACTACTTCATCTCTCAGGTTTAAAGGCAGATTAGTGTAAACTTTATAAAATTTATCTTTGGGTGTCATTGACCTTATTTTATCCGGTTATCTTTCAAAAAACAAACACAAATTCAAAAAAGTTACATTAATCAAAATTTTTTGATTATTGTTTACAGGCAAAAAACGATCTTATATTTTTTTGTTAGCTTAATCTAAAAAAAGCAGCTTTCTGTAATCGATTAATTGTCGGTTGAACTTCTGCCGACAAAGGAATCATGCCGTGTCTTCTTGAAATAAATTCCCGATACCGGTTTTCCAATCTAAAGCCCTCTTCAAAACCTAACATTTTATAACCTCGAACTCTGGCTTCAGACGCTTTTATTCCTTCCTTAACTTCGGCACAGACCCGATTAAAACCATAAGGCATTCTTTTTAAAACTTCAAAAACAAGATCTTTTGTCCGAATAGTCGCCTGTTTATCTTTAACCAGGTTAAATATCATATAAACGCTCCAGTCTAATTCGGCAGCAACTGCGGCCATCATCTTTCCTCTCTCGTAAGCCAAAACCAAAATTCCTAGACTGTTCATCGTCCAATCTTCTAAGATTTCCTGACTAACAGGCCGGTTTCCAGTATCCATTCCCTGACCCCGCTTTATTAACAAATTATTGGCTCCTTCACAAATTGCCCCCAGCTGATTCCAATAATCAAAAACAGTATCGTAATTGATTACAATCCTACCATTGTCCGGCAAAACTTCTGGTTGGTATAACAAAGTCTCTGGCTTGGGCATCAGACTTTCACCAACTGACAACAAATGATCAAGTTTATTTTTCGGCTCACCTGTGAGTTTACTCCATCCCGTCCTAACTTGACCATGGGAAATCCTTGGATCAATATATTCTAAACAGAAATTAGCAAGCAGTAATAATTGCTCATCATTAACGTTTAAACCTAACTCTCCGGCCATTTCGTGCCAGCGTAATAAAGCAAAATCCGAAGCCAGTCTTTCATCTTCCTCTGTTCTTACCTCTTGAGAACCACGGTTTAAATGACCCCATTCGTGTAAAAAAATAAAAAAACCAGCGGAAGAGGTAGGGATACCTATTTCAATTTGTCTTCTTACGGCAAGCTGTGACCCGGTTTCTTGCATTAAAACATTTCTCAAAACATAAGCCTCATCTTCTGCTAAATTTTTCCAACCACCCCGTTGGTAATCGGTTCTTAAAGCCAAAAGCCGATCATTAACCATTACCCTGGCTTCTGGCTGGTCAGCCTTAAGTCTTTTGAGAACATCAATTTTCTTTTTTTGAGTAAAGGCTTCAAAACCTTTCACTTCTAATAACTGACGAGAAACAACCATGCTGTAGTAATAACTCGAGGAGTCAAATTCATCTTTATCTGGCTCTTTCAACCAAAAGTTAAAACCGATACCATCCTGACTTTCAATTTTTAAATGGATTATTCCCTCTTCTTCCGCCAAAGAAACATTCTTAACATCTGGATTTCGGTTAAGAAGGAATAAACCGCGGTGTCTTTCCAAAACAGCTGACCGACTTTCGGAAAAAACTTCGTCTTGAACTGTAGTTTCCATTCTTTATAGCTAAACAGTCAACTTCATTTATTGAGTTATTTTTATACTTCAACCAAAACCACTAAAATCATTGGCCTGCGGCCGGTTTTATCAAAAAAGAATTTTTCTAAATATTCCTGAACCTTTTCCCGAATAATCCGCCGGTCAAATTTACCCCCTGCTGGCTCTTGTAAAATTTTCACAATCCCTCTTTTGGTTTCTGCCAAAAGCTCTAAATTCTCTTTAATATAAACAAAACCACGGGAGACAATTTCCGGCTCATCATCAAGTTGCAAAGTATTTTGGTCAAGTGGTAAAACTGCGACGACCATACCTTCTTCAGAAAGAATTTTCCGATCACGCAAAACCACATTACCCACATCCCCGACACCTAAAGCATCAACCATAACTTGACCAACATCCACCTTTTCCTTGGTAGGCAGATAACCTTTTTCCGTAAAAACAGCGATTTGACCATTGTCTTTGATCAACACTTGGTCATCTTTAAAGCCATTTTTAATCGCCAATTTTTTATAAGCAATCAAATGGCGGTAATTACCACCAATCGGCATTAAATATTTTGGTCTGATCAACTCCATAAGTTTGCTTAAATCACCTTGAGATCCATGGCCAGAAACATGGATATCGCTTCTAACATCTGAATAAGCAACATCTGCTCCAAGCCGATAAATGTTATCAATCATATTTTGCATTGCAGTTTCGCTTCCGGGAATATAATCAGTTGAAAAGACTACCTTATCCCCTGGCTTAATTTTAATCTGTTCAATTTCTCCACCCACCAGCCGATCCATGGCTGAGCCTAATTGCCCTTGGCTACCGGCAACTAACAAAGTTAAAGTATGGGGTGGATATTTATTAATTAATTTTTTAGAAACAAAAGTATCTTGAGGATAACTAATATATTTAAGTTTAGTAGCAATCTCGATGTTTTTTTCAACTGACCGGCCGACTAAGACAATCCTTCGATTGTGCCGAAGGGAAACATCAATTGCCTGCTTAAACCTAGAAAGATTTGACGACATGGTAGTAACAATAAATTTACCTCTGCAACCAGCGATTTCCTGTTCAAAAACTTCCTCAAGTCTTGCTTCTGGCGGAGTAAATCCCGGAGATTCTGCCCGCAGTGAATCAGAAAGCATGCAAACCACACCTCGGTTACCAATTTCACGAATTAACTCTTGATTAGCTGGTGCGCCCATAACTGGACGTAAATCAAGTTTAAAATCTGGCGCATGGTAAAAAAGCCCAACCGGAGTTTTAATCACTAAATGCAAGGTGTCAGGAATCGAATGAGTAACTTTCACAAACTCCACCGAAAAGTCACCGACATTCACCCTTTTCCCTTCACTAATTTCTTCGATATTGGGAACAATCCCAAACTCGGAAAGTTTATCTTCTACCAAAGCCTTGGCCCACTTCGGCGCAAAAACCGGCAGTCTTGTTCCCAACTGGGGCAAAATATAAGGCAAAGCGCCAATATGGTCATCATGGCCGTGAGTCAAAAAAATTGCCCGGATTTTATCCTTCTTCGGCATTAAATAAGAAACGTCAGGAATAACCAAATCCACACCCAACATTTCTTCTTCCGGAAAGCCGACCCCGCAATCAACAATAATAATATCCCTTTCGGTTTCATAAACAAACATATTTTTCGTCACATGACCAAAGCCCCCGAGAGAAATAATTCTTAAAGTATTTTTATATAACATACCTTTTAATTTTTCAATTTACAATTTACAATTTTCATTCAAATTACAATTATTCAATGACACAATTTTCAAACATAATTGAAAATTAAAAAGATGAAAATTGAAAATTGTAAATTGAAAAATTAAAAGGTATGTTATATAAAAATACTTTAAGAATTATTTCTCTCGGGGGCTTTTTTACCATGCGCCAGATTTTAAACTTGA
>JAMCYY010000029.1 GCA_023473205.1 Patescibacteria group bacterium | reverse complement strand
GCCAACTCCAATTAGTAAACTTCTTTTGTTTTTTTATTTAATAAAAAATTAAAGTCTTTCTTGTCTGATAAAAGACCCAAGGAAGAGGCAATGATGTTAGCCGTGCCAGTAGGAATAATCGCCAGCGGAGCCTCAACTTGATGATTTAAAATATAACCGACTGTTTCAGAAACAGTGCCGTCCCCCCCTAAACAGACAACGGCTTTTTTAATTTTCTGGTGGCCATCCTGAGGAAGTTTACTAATTGGAGTTGGCTTAGTAATTTCTAAAACATTAAAAATCTGGTTTTGTTTTTGTAAAAAAAATTTTAATTCCTCTAAAATTTTTCGCGCTGACCCGTCCCCGGACATTAGATTAGCAATAATTTGAAAATCAACGGATTTCATTGTTTCATTTTATGCTTTTACTTGACTATTTTCCATAAACATGTAAAATTGAAATGTTAGACGTTTGCATGAGACCTCACCAACCTCAAAGCCTAAACGAAGTTCATCGAAAACGAACATCACGAGAATAAATTAAGAGTGGAACCACGGCAGAAACCGTCTCTTTGAAAAGGACGGTTTTTTTTGTATCATTAATTTAAATATGGAAAATAAAAATCTCGAAACATTAAGACATTCCTGTAGTCATTTACTCGCTGCAGCCATTATGGAGCTTTGGCCAAAAACAAAGCTCGCCATTGGCCCGGCAATTGAAAATGGCTTTTACTATGATTTTGATTTTTCTGAGTTACCAGAAAAAATTTCTGAGACCGACTTTCCGAAAATTGAGGCAAAAATGGAGGAATTAAAAAAGAAAGGCTTGCCCTTCGAGAAAAAAACAGTTTCTCTTTCCGAAGCGAAAGATCTTTTTAAAGATCAGCCATACAAGCTTGAGCTAATTGAAGATTTGACAAAAGAAGGGGAAAACGAGTTTTCCACTTATAAAATTGGCGATTTTTTAGATCTGTGCGCTGGACCTCACGTAGAGAAATCGACTGACATTGGTGCCTTTAAACTTTTATCTATTGCTGGTGCCTATTGGCGGGGGACTGAGAAAAATAAAATGCTCACCCGGATTTATGGCACTTGCTTTCCAATCCAAAAAGAACTGGATGATTATTTAAATTTCCTGAAAGAAGCAGAAAAAAGAGATCACCGGCAAATCGGTAAAGATCTTGATCTTTACAGTGTTGATGAGTATGTCGGACCAGGACTGGTTCTTTGGCACCCGAAATTATCTGCCGTCCGGGAACAAATTGAACTTTACTGGAGAAGCGAACACCGCAAAAGAGGGTATCAATACGTCTATACTCCTCATGTTGGTCTTGGTAATCTTTGGAAAACTTCCGGCCATTTACAGACCTTTAAAGAAGGCTTGTATCCGCCTATGGCCATGGAGCTAAAGAATAAAGAAGAAGTTGGCAATTATTATATTAAACCAATGAGCTGTCCTTTTCATATCCGAATTTACAAATCCCGCCCAAGAAGTTACCGTGAGTTGCCCATTAGATACTGCGAGTTGGGCAATGTTTACCGTTACGAAGAGTCAGGCGTTTTACATGGCCTACTTCGTGTTCGCGGCTTTACTCAAGATGATGCCCACATTATTTGCCGGGAAGATCAATTTGAAAAAGAAATCAACGATGTTTTAGATTTTGCCTTAGAAATAAATGCGGTCTTTGGCTTTAACAAGTTAAATGTATATCTTTCCTTACGTGATCAGCAAGAAAAAGAAAAATATGTGGGTGAATCGGAAATTTGGGATAAAGCTGAAAAAATTCTTCGAGAAATTTTAGAACGCCGAAAAGTTTCTTACAAAGAAGATGTGGGCGGTGCTAAGTTCTATGGCCCAGCTATTGATCTGAAAGCGGTTGACGCCCTTGGCCGTGAATGGCAAGGGACAACCATCCAACTTGATTTTAACTTGCCCCAAAGATTTGGTATAACTTATATTGGCGAAGATGGTAAGGAACATACTCCAGTTATGATTCATCGGACACTTTTGGGATCAATGGAAAGATTTGTAGGCACATTAATTGAACAATATGGTGGTGCCTTTCCAGTTTGGCTTGCACCGATGCAAGCTAAAATTATTCCTGTCTCTGAAAAATCAGCTGATTATGCACAAATAGTTGCCAGTAAATTACAAAAAAACGACATCCGGGTTGAACTTGACGACCGTAATGAAAGAATGCAGGCAAAAATCAGGGATGCGGAACGCGAAAAAGTACCTTATATGTTGATTGTTGGTCCCAAAGAAGCGGAATCAGCAAGCGTAAGTGTAAGAGTAAGAGGAGAAAAAGACCTGGGTTCGATGGCGTTTGACGACTTTTTAGCATTAATAAAAGAAGATATTGTCAAAAAACGTCAAATTTGATAAACTATAACAATCGAAAGTCATAATTACCTTGTAAGACTTTGATTTTCGCGGATTTAAGCCCTATCCGAAACGCATTTCACCTTAAGGTCACGTTGACGGGCTACGGATTTTCACTAATTTATTTAATATTTATCCGTGTAAATCCGTTGCGCATCAGAACAACATATTATTTATTTAAAGGTTGGATAGCGCATTATCCGTGTAAATCCAAGACTCATGGATTTACAATAAGTTTCGAATATTGTGGGAAATTATTATCGTATCAATCAGTATATTCAAGCTAAAGAGGTTCGGGTTGTTGATGAAACCGGAAGACAGGTTGGGGTAATGCCAATTTTTAATGCCATTCAAAAAGCCCGGGAAGTTGGAGTAGACCTGATTGAAGTTGCTCCCAATGCCAAACCACCGGTTTGCAAGATCATTGACTTTAAAAAATTTAAATATCTGGAAGCTAAAAAAGAGCGCGAAGAAAAGAAAGGCCAAAAAGGAGGCGAACTAAAAGAGGTTCGTTTTACCCCTTTTATTGCCCAAAATGACCTTAATATTCGTATCAAAAAAATAAAGGGTTTTTTAGCAGATGGTGATAAGGTTAAAATCCGTATCCGTTTTACCGGACGGGAAATGACCAAAAAAGATTTTGGTTACAAAATTGTTAATCAAATAACTCAAACTCTGGAAGGAGAAGCAAGCCAAGAAGGAGAACCGAAGTTCCAAGGAAGAGAACTTTTTCTTATTCTTAGCCCTAAAAAACCTTCCGTAAAAAAGGTAGAATAATATGAAAAAAAATAAAATGAAAACGTTAAAGGCTTTAGCCCGGAGAGTTAAGGTCTCTGGGACAGGGAAAGTTCTTCATGCCTCAAATTTTCATCGTCATTTAAAAAGAAATAAATCAAAAGGCCAATTAAGACGGCTTAAAGGCGTTAAAGAATTTAGCCCGGGTTTTGCCCGGAAAGTTAAACAAAGATTAGGAGTTGCATGAGAGTAAAAACAGGATTTGCCCGCCGTAGAGCGCACAGTAAAATTCACCAAGCCACTAAAGGCTACCGCATGACCAAGAGAAGACTGGTTAAAGTGGCTAAAGAAACCTTACTTCACGCCGGAGTTTATGCTTATAATTCCCGCCGTGAGAAGAAACAAGATATCCGCAAACTTTGGATTATAAGGATTAATGGTGCCTTAGCGGAAACTGGCCTTTCTTATAG
Organism: Patescibacteria group bacterium; assembly: GCA_023473205.1. Classification (GTDB taxonomy): domain Bacteria; phylum Patescibacteriota; class Microgenomatia; order UM-FILTER-40-11; family UM-FILTER-40-11; genus JAMCYY01. The sequence continues at coordinate 148 of JAMCYY010000029.1, read as the reverse complement.
CCGTTTCATTAAAGCACTTAAAGATAAAAAAATTGAAATTGACCGAAAAATTTTTGCTGAGTTAATCCAAGACGACCCACAAGCTTTTCAAAAAATTGTGGAAGAAGTAAAAAAATAAAGGCATTGAAGGGGAGATGTTCGCCCCGGA
>JAMCYY010000105.1 GCA_023473205.1 Patescibacteria group bacterium | reverse complement strand
AATTGCGCCTAACTTTTTAGATGTTGTTTCTTATATTATTAAAACCGATGGTCTATATCAAGGGTCTTATCCCAACATGTGTGCTGATCGTTATATCATTGCTCAAGAGGTTGCTAAAATTGCCAAGAAAGAAAAAACCAATGTTATTGCTCATGGGTCTACAGCCATGGGTAATGACCAGGTTAGATTCGATGTGGCGTTTATGGCAATTGCTCCGGAAATTGAAGTTTTAACTCCCATTAGAGAAATGGGAGGTAACAGGGAAAAGGAACAGGAATATTTAAAAGAAAAAGGATTTGAAGTGGAAAATATTCATAAAAGATATTCTATAAACCAAAATATTTTGGGAGTAACTTACTCAGGGTCAGAGATTGATCGTGTTGAAGAGCCGGATGAATCAATCTATCTTTGGACTAAAGTTACAGAAAAAAAGCCCAAATATTTAAAGATTACTTTTAAGGAAGGAATTCCTGTAGCATTGAATGGGCAAAAACTAAACGGTGTTGAGATGATGAAAGAGCTTAACAGAATAGCTGGAGGCTATGGCTTTGGCCGGGGATTTTATACTGGAGATTGTGTAATTGGCATAAAAGGACATATTGTTTTTGAGGCACCAGGGGTTCTTACCTTGATAAAGGCCCATACGGCATTAAGACAGTTAGTCTTGACTAAGGCCCAGCAATCTTTAGGCCAGACCGTTAGTGAACAGTTTACTGACCTCTTGTATATTGGAAAATTTTTTGAACCGGCAATAAAAGATTTAAAAGCGTTTATTGATTCGCAACAAAAGCTAGTCACCGGAACAGTGACTTTAAAACTCGATCTACACGAGATTCAACCAGTGGCGATTGAATCAGATTTTTCACTTATTAATGCCAAAATTGCTACTTATGCCCAAGGTTGTTCTTGGACTGCTAAAGAGGCAGAAGGTTTTATTAAGCTTTACGGACTGCAAAACAAAATCGCTGCCAGTCTGCAAAAAAAATTTTTCCAAAAAGGAGAATGACAAAATGAGACGGGAAAGTGATCCCCTTAAAGAGTATCTTATCAATGGTGGAAAAATATTAACTGGTTCTGATCTTGTTGACCTTCCAGAGAAGAAATTATTAAACTATGGCCGTCAGATAGGTCGGATAATTGCCACTCATCCGGAAACCATGTTGCAATATACTCCTGAAGATTTAGTGAAGATTATGAAAGATGGTAGAGCAGTTGTAGTTGTTGATCCTCAAGATGAATCTCTTTGCTATGCTTTTGCCCAAATATATCCTTGGATAAGTGAAGACCAAAGAGGTAGACAAGTAGTAGGCGCAACAGAATTTAGAAGTTGGATATCAAACAGACCTTATCAAGGAATTTTTGCTTTGAGAGGAGCAATTGCTTTAAGTCAGCAAAGGTTTCCGGGAATTCCAGTTTATGCAGTGGTTGAGGCGAACAACCAGAAAGCTCAAGAAAGACTGCTTTCTGAAGGAGCAGAATTATTGTTGGAAGTGCCGAATACAATTAAGGTAGTCTTAGGGGAAGGCCAAGCGAGGGTTAATATTTTTGCTCTGAAGACGAGAGATTAAAAATAATGGACAAAATATACGGTGGCATTTATTCCAAAGGCCCTGCTAAAAAAACTGATTCTTTTCTTGTGGATGAAGACCAAAGAAAAGCTGAAGAGAGATTGGTTCCCTTTTACCTTTGGGAAACACTTGCCCATAACTTCATGTTAGTCCAACAAGGAATAGTTCCTTCTAAAAATGGAAAGCAGATATTAAAAGCCTTGCTTTTCTTTTTAGAGAAAGCAGAAAAAGAAGGATTTAAAATTAATCCTGAAATTGGTGATGTTCACGAGAACTTTGAGCATTTGCTTAAAGAAGAGATTGGTGATGATGCTGGTTGGTTCCATACAGGAAGAAGCAGGAATGACCAGGTAACTTGTGACCAAAAACTGATTACCAAAAAGCTTCTTTTGGAATTATTCCGGGAAATTTGCGGCTTGGCGGAAATTTTAGAAAAAAACTCAGAACAGTACAAAAAAGTTGTTATGCCCGGAATTACCCATCTTAGGGTGGCGATGCCTTCTTCTTTTGGCTTTTGGTGGCAAGCTTATTTAGATCAAATTATTGAGTGTGAGAAGATACTTAAGGAAATTTATCTTACTCTTGACAAAAATCCTTTGGGGGCAGGAGCCGGTTATGGAGTAAATTGGAAAATTGACCCCAAAAAAACAAGCAATTATTTAGGGTTTAGTCAAAAACTAAACAATGCTCTTTCCACAATAAATTCTCGTGGAATCCACGAGCTTTATCTTTTGGGGCCTTTGGTGGCACTTCTAACTCTTTTATCGCGGATGATGGAAGACATTATTATTTTCAGTATGCCGGAAGTTGGCTTTATTTTGCTTTCAGAAGAATTTACCAGTGGCAGTTCAATTATGCCGCAAAAAACCAATCCTGATGTTGCGGAGAAAGTCAGAAGTAAAGTAGGAAAAATTTTAGGCGCTTTTGTCTCCATTTCGACAACCTTAAAAGGAACTTCTTCAGGATATAACCGTGATTCTGCTGAGACCAAAATTGCAATCATAAGCTCTTTAGATGAAGTCATTAGTGTTTTGGCAATTTTAAAAGATATGGTTGATAAAATTACGCCTTGTCTTGAGATCATGGAAAAGGTAGTCGTTTCATCATTAGCGGCTAAGGTTGCTGACTCTTTAGTAAAAAAACATAACCTTCCTTTTAGACAAGCACACTTAATTATTGGAAAAGCTTTAGCTTTATCAGATAAAGATCTCTCAAAAGTAAACAAAAAGGTGTTAGAAGAGTGTTTTGCCTTAGTCACCGGAGAAAAAGTTAATCTTGAAAACAATTTTCTTAAAGAGGCATTATCACTTAATGGGATTCTAGATAGTTTTTCTTATGAAGGCTCCCCTAACCCGGAATTTGTTAGCAAAGTAAGTAAAAGGCTATTGGAGGAAAATAAAGAATTTGCCACTTTTATTGATGAGGAAGAAGATAAGTTTAATAAAGCCCAAAAGGGGCTAGTTGAAAGGGTTGGAGAGTTCTTGAAAGAGTAATTTTCTACATTACTTCAGGAGTCGATCCCAAGAAGATAAGATCGTTATGGATCACTTGAGTGGTGACTTCAACCAGTTTTAATCGTCTTGCCCTGGTTAGTTGAATTTTTTGACATTAATAAGGCCAAAGAGTAAGATAATTTTAAATCTATGGTTGAAATAACTACATTAACGCAAGAATTAATTGCAATTCCTTCACTTTCTGGGAAAGAGAAAGCTGTGCAAGAATTTCTTTTTCAGAAATTAACTGAAATGGGATCTGAACCCTTTTTTCAAGGTGAAAATTTGGTACTTCATCTTAAAGGAAAAGACGGCTCACGTTCTTTTGTTTTTAACAGTCATGTTGATGTGGTTGATCCAGGGGAGATTTCGCGCTGGAAATATTCTCCTTGGGAAGCAGTGATTGCTGAAGATAGGCTTTATGGCCGGGGTGCGGCTGATATGAAAGCTGGGGTGGCAGCTTCGGCAACAGTGGCTAAAGAGCTACTTAAACAAAAAGATGATTTACCAACAGACGTTTGGTTTGTCTTTGTCACAAAAGAAGAAACTGATGGCTCTGGGACAAAATCATTTACAGAATGGTTTAAAAGCCAAGGATATTGGGATCAATATCAGCAAATTGGCGCTGTTTTTACTGAGCCGACTTTTCCTTTAAGATG
>JAMCYY010000052.1 GCA_023473205.1 Patescibacteria group bacterium | reverse complement strand
CGGGTAATTACTATAATTTTGATTCAGAACTTTTTCGTAATCCGGCTATTTCTTCAGCTTTTGAACCAGGTTCAATTTTTAAAGTTTTAGTGATGGCGGTTTATGGATCTTCTGTCTCTAAACTCGAAAAAGAAATTTCCAGTTTAGACAAAGAAAACAGAGAAATCGAATCAGAAATTGCTTCTTTAACTTCCTTTTTTAGTATTTCGCAAAAAATAGCTGAAAATAGTTTAATTACCACTGACCAGATTGAAAATGAGGCAGTGGCTTATAAAAGATGAGATGGAGCGTAGATTAAGAATTCTTTTTCTTTTCTTTCTTTTCTTTTTTGCTGCAGTTTTAGGAAAGCTTTTTTATTGGCAAATTATTGATGGAAGACGCCTTTTGACTTTAGCCGCCCAACAATATTCGGCGATTCGGGAGATTCCCGCACAAAGAGGAAAAATTTATTCAGAAGATAATTTTCCTTTAGTCATGAATGTCCCGAGTTATTTGCTTTATGCTGACCCCAGTGAATTGAAAATTTTGCCAGAAAAACTAATTGAAGATTTAAAGCCATTCTTAAAAGAGGATAAATTTGCTGCCCCGTTTCTTTCCAATAAACAGTTGCATTGGTTATCCTTGGCTAAAAATTTAGACGAGGAAACTAGAAAAAAAATTGAAGATTTAAAAATTGAAGGAATAGGTTTTGAGGAAAGTGAAAAAAGGTTTTATCCCGAAGCTTCTTTGTCTGCGCACTTACTTGGCTTCGTTGGAGAGGATGAACAAGGCAAGCAAAGGGGATACTTTGGTTTAGAAGGTTATTATGATAATGAACTAAAAGGTAAGGCAGGCAGTACTTATTTTGAACAAGATGCTTTAGGTCGTCCAATTCCTCTTTCTAAAGAACTGGAGGAAAAGCCTTTTCCAGGAAGAAGCTTGTTTTTAAACCTTGACCGCAGTTTGCAGTTTATTATTGAAGAAAGTTTAAAAAAAGGTTTGGTTAAATACCAAGCACTTTCAGGATTGGTTTTAGTGATGAATCCCAAAAATGGAGCAATTTTGGGAATGGCTTCGTTTCCTGACTATGACCCGGGTAATTACTATAATTTTGATTCAGAACTTTTTCGTAATCCGGCTATTTCTTCAGCTTTTGAACCAGGTTCAATTTTTAAAGTTTTAGTGATGGCGGCTGGGATAGATAGCGGCGCAATTGGGGCAGAGGAGATTTGTACCCGTTGCAGCGGTCCAAGAACAATTGCCGATTATACAATTAAGACTTGGAATGAAAAATATTATCCTGATTCTTCAATGACCGATGTTATTGTTCACTCGGATAATGTTGGTATGGTTTATGTATCAGAAAAATTAGGCAGGAAACGCTTTTATAATTATTTAGAAAAATTCGGCTTTGGGGAAAAAACAGGTATTGATTTACAAGGAGAAATAATTCCACCCCTAAAAAAAGAAAGTGATTGGTTGACAATTGATTTAGCGACTGCTTCTTTTGGCCAAGGCATTGCCGTTACTCCAATACAAGTTTTAACAGCAATTTCAACCATTGCTAATAAAGGCTGGCTTTATCAGCCACAAGTGGTTAAAAAGATTATGGAAGAGCATGAATCTTTGACTATTAAACCAATTAGGAAATCCCAAGTAATTTCTGAAGCAACGGCTCAGGCAGTTACCCAAATGATGGTTGAGGCAGTGGAAAAAGGTGAAGCTAAATGGGCCAAGCCAAGTGGTTATCAAATTGCCGGAAAAACCGGAACCGCCCAAATTCCTATTGCTGGCCACTATGATCCGGAAAAAACAATTGCTTCTTTTGTTGGTTTTGCTCCGGCCCAGGATCCAAAATTTGTGATGTTAGTGATCTTGCGGGAGCCAAAGACCTCGCCTTGGGGTTCGGAAACAGCGGCTCCTTTGTGGTTTGAAATTGCTAAGGAAATTTTTCGTCTTTGGAAAATACCGCCTAAGACATAATTACTTTGGAAGGCTTGGATTTACGCAGATTTTGGCCCTATTCGAAGCATGGATGCTCTTATTGGTACTTTGACGGGCTGCAGATTTACGCTGATAAAATGGTATAATTATATAGGTTTATAAATGAGAAGTATTAAATCCTTAATTCCCCAAAAATTTATTAATCACTTTAAGCATTTGCCTCTGGCCTTTTTGGCCTTAACTTACTACCATTTCCCCGGATCAAAACTGAAAATAATCGGGGTGACGGGTACTGATGGTAAAACAACAACCGTGAATTTAATCTATGAAATCCTGCAAAAAGCTGGCTTACGAGTAGCAATGATTTCCACTGTTTCCGCAAAAATTGGCCTAAAGGAGATAGATACTGGTTTCCATGTGACTGCCCCTAATCCTTGGCTTTTGCAAAAACTATTAAAGACAATGGTAGATCAGGGGATTGAAATAGTGGTTTTAGAGGCAACTTCACACGGTTTAGACCAATTTAGACTCTTTGGAATAAATTATGAAATTGGAGTCTTAACTAATGTTACCCATGAACACTTAGACTATCATAAAACAATGAAGAATTACTTAGAGGCAAAGGCTAAACTTTTTAGCCAGGCCCGGGTCGCTGTTCTTAACCGTGATGATGAATCGTATGATTATCTGGTCTCAAGGGTGAAGAAAGCCGTTAGTTATGGAATTAAAAATGAGGCAGATTATACTCCCAAAAGTTTTCCTTTCAAAACTTCACTCCCGGGAGGATATAATCAATATAATTGTCTTGCGGCAATTGCCGCAACAAGAACTTTTGGTATTGAAAAAAAAATTATCTTTGAAGCACTGGAGAATTTTAGAGGAGTTATTGGCCGAGCCGAGGAAATAAATGAGGGACAGGCTTTTAGGGCTTTGGTAGATTTTGCTCATACTCCAAATGCTTTAAAAGAGGTTTTAACAGCCTTGCGTGGACAATTAAAAGACCAGGGAAAATTAATTGCGGTTTTTGGGTCAGCCGGGTTAAGAGATAAAACTAAAAGACCACTCATGGGTGAAGTCGCCGGAAAGTTAGCTGATTTAGTAATTTTAACGGCAGAAGATCCGCGAACGGAAAAAGTGCCAGATATTTGTGAGGAAATTGCAGAAGGCTGTCGAAGAAATAAAGTTGAACCAAAAATTATTTTAGACCGAGCAAGCGCTATTAAATTTGCCGTAGAAAGGGCAGAAAAGGATGATATCGTGGTTGTTTGTGGTAAGGGCCATGAAAGATCAATGTGTTTTGGTAATAAAGAATATCCTTGGAGTGATCAAGAGGAGATGAAAGAAGCAATTAGTAAATTAGCAATTAGTAATTAGTAATTAGCGATAAGATAGCAATTATTCTAATGGTTCGACTTTGCTCACCATCATGAGCCTGTCGAATGATTAACCTAATTATTCTAAACGAGATAATGATATAGCGAGTTACTATTTTTAAGGAGGAATTATGAAACTATTTTTTGGTGAATTTAAGCCGAATTATAAAAATTATTATTATCCTTATCAGGTTTGGCTTCTCAAGGAAGAAGGCGATGAGATTGAAAAAATTTATCAAAATGGCTTTTTACCTATCCGTAACAAGCCAAATGTTTACTATCTATCCCGTAATGTGAGGGTAAATCTCTCAGAATTTGAGCTTTCCAGTGAAAACCGCAGGATTTTAAAAAAAACCGAAGATATTGAAAGTGATTTACTTTGGCTTCATGAGTTTTCTTATACTGCGGAAGTGCAAAAATTTTGTAAAGGTTATTCGGAAAAAAGGTTTGGCCAGGGGGTATTTT
>JAMCYY010000041.1 GCA_023473205.1 Patescibacteria group bacterium | reverse complement strand
AAATACTTCCGGCGGCGGATTTTCTTTAATGGTTGAAGGATTTGGTTTGGCTGGAATTGCGGAGATTCCGTTAGTGGTTGTTTTAGGCCAACGGACCGGGCCTTCAACCGGCATGGCAACCTTTTCTTCCCAGTCTGATTTGAATTTTGTTATTAATGCTGGACATGGGGAATTTCCGAGGATTATCTTAACACCGGGAGATTTAGAAGAGTCATATCGCTTAGGCGCAGAAGCTTTTGACTTAGCGGAACAATACCAGGTGCCGGTAATCCTAATGACCGATAAGTATTTGGGGAAGAAAAGGTTCAGCGTAAGTAAGGAAGAATATAATAACCATAAAATTTATAATAATTATAAAATTTATAAACCTGATCCAAAAAATTACCAACGTTATAAATTTACTCCATCCGGAATTTCGCCGCGGGCTTTTCCCGGACAAACAGTTTTTTTAACCAACTCTTATGAACATGATGAATTTGGGTTTTCAAGTGATGATCCGAAAAACCGAGAAATGATGATGGAGAAAAGGGGAAAGAAACTTGGGGGGCTAAAAGGGGGGTATGAGGGATATAAAGGAAATAAGGGATTTGAGAAAGGGGTAACGCTTGTGGGTTGGGGATCGACCAAAGAAATAATTTTGGATGTTTTAAAAGACTTTCCTCAATATAATTTTATTCATTTTTGGCGGCCTTGGCCATTTCCGAAAGAAGCTGGAGAACTTTTAGCTAAAGCCAAAAAATTAATTGTTATTGAAGGGAATTTCAGCGGCCAGCTAGCAGATTTAATTGAAAAAGAAACAAGGTTGAAGTCAGAGAGAATTCTCAAAGATAACGGGAGACCGTTTTTTAGAGAAGAGTTAATAGAGAAAATTCGAAGCACGAAATCCGAAATTCGAAACAATGACCAAAATACAAAATCGAAAATTCAAAACGTTTAGAATTTTGAATTTAAAATATTTGAATTTGTTTACACTGTAACCGAAGGTTACATGTGTTTCGAGTTTCGATATTCCCTTACAGGGTAAACGAATTTTGGATTTAGTTAAAGATATGATTGACATAAAACAACTTTCAACTAATCAAGAGCAAACCTGGTGTCCGGGTTGCGGTGCTTATGCTTTTTTAGCGGCTTTAAAGAAAGCGATTGCTTTAAATAATCTTGATCCGAAAGATGTTGTCGTGACTTATGATATTGGCTGTTCCGCCAATATGGTTAATTTTTTAAATGTTTGCGGCTTTGCCACTTTGCATGGCCGGTCAATTCCCGTGGCGGTAGGCGCAAAAATGATCAATCCTAATTTAACGGTTATTGCCCAAGGGGGAGAAGGGGGAATTGTTACAGAAGGAGCGAATCATTTGATCCATGCGGCACAAAGAAATGACGACATTATGGTCATTATTAACAATAATTATGTTTTTGGTTTAACGACCGGCCAGGCTTCGGCGGCAACGCCTAAAGGCACAATTACACGTTCTACTCCGGGCGGTAATCCTTATGAAGCTTTATCTGCGATTGATTTAGTCACTGTTTCCGGGGGTTCTTTTATTGCCAGAGCTTTGGCAAGTGATATCAAAAGAACAACTGAGATTTTGAGCCAGGCGATAAATCACAAAGGCTTTAGTTTGGTGGAAATAATTCAACCTTGTGTTATTTGGGCAAAGGAATTGATAACGCCGGAAGTGTTTTGGGTAGAAAAGCCTTTTACAGATAAACAGAAATTTATTGGCAAAAACAATTTATTCGGTGTTCTTTATCGGATTTGAGGTTGGCTGTTGTCTTCAATATAAAGGGAAATTTCTTCGAAAGATTCAATCTCCTTGCCTTTAAAAATTATTTTGGCAATTTTACCTTTTTTGGTTTCTTCGCTCCAATCCTGGTCAAAAACAAAATTGCCTAAGGAATAAAAAATTAAACCGTTATGGTATTCTTCGGTTGGTTGGGTAACATGGGGGTGGTGGCCGATAATTACTTTCGCGCCCGCATCAATTATTTGATGAGCAAGGTTTTTTTGCCAAGGCCGGGGTTCTTTTTCATATTCTGCTCCCCAGTGAAGAGAGATAATGAGGATATCAACTTTAGAAGAGCTTTCTTTCACTACCCCCAGAACTGGCTTGGGATCATTGTTGACCGTCAGGTCAAAGGACAGAAAGCCGATTATTTCATCAGGCAATTTTTTCATTGTTAGAGAATCAAAAGAAGGAGAGATACCATTTTGTTTTAGAAGATTAATGGTTTCCTCGCGGCCTTTTTGTCTTTGGTTAAGAATATGGTTGTTGGCAATACTTAAAACATCAAAGCCGGTAAACTTTAAGCCCTCAATCGCTTCTTTTCTGGCGCAAAAAATCATGCCGGTAGCCGTAGTCGGACAATTTTCGACAAAAGGAGCTTCTAAATTGCCAAAAGTTAAGTCGGCTGAAGCTAAAAATGGAGCAGTTTTTAAAAAAGGATAACGCCAGTCCTGGTGCTCAATCATTTTAACATTAACGAAGCGGCCAAGCATAATATCGCCAACAGCAATTAGACTGAAAGGGGTAAGTGTGGGTTGTGAGTTACGAGTCGGGAATGGGTTGTGGGGGCGAGGAGACGGGGAAGACGGAAGTTGGGAAGATTTGGAAAGATTGGTAAAATTGGGGAGAAAGGAAAATAAGATAAGGGTAATTGCAAAGCAAAACAAAATTATAAATATCTTTTTTTTATTCACAAGGTTATTATATCTCTAAATAGTCCGATTTATGGCAAAATTTGTGGGATTGGAGTAAAATAAAAGAAGTAAGAGTAAGAGATAGAGTAAGAGCAGAACAAAGCAAAAAATGTTTAAAACATTTATAAATTTCAAAACCCACCCTCAAGGAACCGGAGAAAAAGCGGTTAAATTAGCGCAGATTTGTCGAGAGGTACAAGAGGGATCCTCCTACGCTAAAGCTACGGAGGACAAGCAAGGAATAAAAATCATTCCAATAGTTCAGGCAGTTGATCTTTATCGAGTAAAGCAAGCAATAAAAATTCCGATTTGGGTGGAAAATGTTGATCCTCAACCTCCAGGACAAGCCACTGGCTGGACGGCTTTAGAATCTGTCATTGAAGCCGGAGCAAGCGGGACTTTGATAAACCATTCGGAACATCAAGTACCGCCGGGAACAATAAAACAGACAATAGCAAGAAGCAAAGAGGATAAATTTGAGACCATGATTTGTTGCCGGACATTGGGACAGATGGAAAGGTTGGTCAAATTAAAGCCTGATTTTATCGGTTATGAAATGAGTCAGTTTATTGGCACTAAAAATTCTATTACTGATGAGAATCCTAAAGCCATTAAACATGCTGTAGAAATTTGTCAGGAAATACCTTTAATTGTGGGATCAGGGATACACAAGGCTGAAGATTTGCTTAAAGCAAAAGAGTTGGGAGCAACGGGAGTTCTCATTTCTTCTGCGGTTGTTTTAGCTGAAGACCCGAAAAATATGTTACTTGGGTTACTTAAGTTATTTAAGTAGCCTGCCCAAGGAGGTTTTTATGATATATTTAGGTGCAGACCATCGGGGTTATGAACTAAAAGAAAAGGTAAAGCGTTGGCTTAAGGGATGGGGATATGAGTTTGAGGATCTGGGGAATGATCATCTGGATACTGAAGATGATTATCCGGATTTTGCGGTTAAAGTCGGGAAAAAACTCAAGAAAGCTGGTAATTTCGGTATTTTAGTTTGCGGTTCAGGAGTAGGCATGGATATCGCCGCTAATCGGTTTCCTTGGGTTTTTTGCGGTTTTGCCTGTACCCAACAGCAAGTAAGAATTGCTAAAAGAGACGATAATTTAAACTGCCTG
>JAMCYY010000020.1 GCA_023473205.1 Patescibacteria group bacterium | reverse complement strand
AATTACCACCAAAAGTCGAAAAAGAATTTGAAGAAAAGGTGGTTCAAGTTAACCGCGTTTCTAAAAAGACCAGGGGAGGTAATAAAATTGGTTTTTCTGTGCTGGTGGTAATTGGTAACCGTAAGGGAACTGTTGGCGTTGGCTTGGGTAAAGCAGGGGATGTTTCTTCTGCCATTGCTAAGGCAGTTAGTTATGCCAAAAAACATTTATTGATTGTGCCCTTAAAAGGGACCACTATTCCCCATGACGTTAGAGTTAAAAGAGGGGCGGCCCAGGTCCTTTTAATGCCTGCGCCTTTAGGCTCTGGAGTTATTGCTGGTGGTGCGGTCAGGGCAGTTGTGGAAGCAGCCGGAATTAGAGACATATCTTCTAAAGTTTTAGGGACGAGTAACCAGGCTTCCAATGTTTATGCTTGTCTAGAAGCTTTAAGAAAATTAAAGGAAATAAAGAAAACTCAAGAAAGTGAAGCAAAATAAGCAAAGGAGACAGTATGAATCTTAATGAATTACCAAAAACAACCGCAAAATCCCATAAAAGAATTGGCCGAGGCCATGGTTCAGGCCGAGGTGGACATACCTCAACCCGGGGAAGTAAAGGTCAAAAATCCAGGGGCAAGATGGGGCTGTTTTTTGAAGGCACAAAAATTAAAAAATCATTAATTAAAAGATTGCCTTTAATCCGCGGTAAAGGGAAATTTAAGACTCATCAGTCTGCGTTGGCAATTGTTAATTTAAAATATCTAAATTTATTACCTAAAAATTCCGAAGTGACAGTGCAAACGCTGCAAGCAAAAGGAATTTTAGCTAAGGATTTACCAACAGAAGTGAAAATAAAAATTTTAGGGGAAGGTAACCTTGACTTTCCTTTGATGGTTTTTCTGCCTTGTTCTAAAGGAGCAAGAGAGAAGATCGAAAAGGCTGGAGGAAAAGTTTTGAGTGGCAACGAAACAGAGAAAAAAACTGTTGAAGCAAAGAAAGAAGAAAAATCTCCGAAAAAAACAGCCAAAAAAACAACAAAAGCAAAAACTAAGGAGAAATAAAGGTGGTAGAGAAAATTTTCCTTGAATTAAAGGCTGCTTTTAAAGTTCCTGACTTACGCAAAAAAATCCTTTTTACGGCCTTTATTTTGATGATCTTTCGTTTAGTTTCCCATGTTCCGGTGGCCGGTATTAATTTGACCGCTTTAAAACAGCTTTTTTCGCAAAATCAATTTTTAGGCTTACTCGATATTTTCTCCGGAGGGACATTAGCTAATTTTTCGGTTATGGCCTTAGGTCTTAATCCTTATATTAACTCTTCAATAATCTTTCAACTTTTAACTATGGTTTTCCCCAGCCTGGAAGCACTTTCTAAAGAAGGTGAATACGGACGGGAGAAGATTAATGAATATACTCGTTTTTTAACGATTCCTCTAGCTATTTTTCAAGCCATTGGCATGTTTGCCCTGCTTCGCAGCCAGGGGATTATTGGCCAAATTACTCCTTTAGAAATTGTGGCGATGGTGGTGACGATGGTTGCCGGGACGATTTTCTTAATGTGGTTGGGGGAATTGATTACTGAAAAAGGCTTAGGCAACGGCATTTCCCTTTTGATTTTTGCGGGAATTGTTGGCCGCTTGCCTATTTCTTTTGGTCAAACCGCGCTTACTGTAGAAAGCAGCCGGATTTTTAATATCTTGGTTTTCGCGGTTTTGTCAATCGTCGTTATCGCCGCGGTAATTTTTGTCGAGGAAGCAATAAGAAAAGTGCGCATTGAGTATGCCAAAAGAGTGATGGGAGGCAAAATGTATGGAGGGCAAACAACTTTTTTGCCTTTAAAAATTAACCAGGCCGGGGTTATCCCGATTATTTTTGCTGTTTCCTTAGTCCTGATTCCTTCAATGTTTGGCCGATTTTTGTCCCAGGTTCCTAATAAAGCGATTGCCGGGGCCGCTTCTTTTTTAGTTACTCTATTTAATCCTGGAGGACTGACATATAATTTGGCCTATTTTTTCTTGGTCGTTGGTTTTACTTATTTTTATACCGCGGTTATTTTTAATCCGACAAAAATCGCTGAGGAAATTAAAAAACATGGCGGCTTTATCCCGGGTATTCGGCCAGGAAGTTCCACTGCCAATTACTTAAATTATATTCTGACTAGGATTACTTTAGCCGGGGCGCTTTTCTTGGGGGTGATCGCGATTTTGCCTTCTATTGTCCAAAGCTTTACCGGAATGAATACTTTGACTATTGGAGGCACCAGTATCCTAATTGTGGTTTCTGTAGTCCTGGAGACTTTTAAAATCATTGAAAATATGGTCCAAATGCGGGGTTATGAAAAATTTTTAGAAAAATATTAACCCTCCTACGCCAAGGCTACGGAAGGGTAAAAGGAGTAAAAATGAATATTTTATTAGTCGGTCCAATTGCTTCTGGTAAAGGAACACAAGCACAAAAATTAATTGAAAAATATAATCTTGCCCATTTGGAGATGGGAGGTTTATTACGGTCAATTACGAAAGAAGAAAGCCCTTTAGGATATAAGGTTAAAGATTTTTTAGATAATGGTAAGTTAGTGACTGATGAGATTGTGGTGGAGATTGTCGAGAATTATTTACAAAGCATTGGTAAATTAGATGGTATTTTATTTGACGGTTTTCCGAGAATTCTTTCCCAAGCTAAGTTTTTTGAAGATTTTCTCAGAAGGAAGGATTTAAAAATTGATATTGTTTTATCTCTTACCTTGCCGAAAGAAGAAATTCTGAGCCGAATTCTTAATCGCCGGACTTGTGAAAAATGCGGAAAAATTTATAATGTCGTTACTAAGCCACCAAAAGTTGAAGGTGTTTGCGATGATTGTGGCGGTAAATTGGTTACTCGGTCAGATGAAACACCGGAAAAAACGGCGACGAGAATTGCCTGGTTTGAAAAAGAAGTGATTCCGATGATTAATTACTACAAGGAAAAAGGCATGGTTGAAGAAGTTGACGGAAATCGGCCAGTTGAAGTGATTTTTGAGGATATTGTTTCCCGACTGCAAAAAAGAGGATTGATTAATGCCTAAAATTACACTGAAAACTCCCGAGCAAATTGCCATTATGGCCGAAGGGGGGAAAAGACTGGCGCAAATTTTAGAGCAGGCTTTAAAACAAATTGAGCCAGGGATTAGCACTTTGGAAATTGATACTTGGATTGATAAAGGAATCGCCGGGGCTGGAGGTTTAGCCTCTTTTAAATTGGTTCCTGGCTATCGCTGGGCCAGTTGTGTCGGCTTAAACGATGAAGTGGTGCATAGTATCCCCAAAAAAGACAAAATTATCAGAACTGGTGACCTTTTGAAAATTGATTTAGGCATGCTTTGGCAAGGATACAATTCTGACCTTTCGTGGACGGTCTGTATTAAGGGTGAGGGCGAGAAGTGCGACGTGAGAAAAGAATTTCTGGATGCGGGAAAAGAAGCGCTTAAAGAGGCGATTAAAGCGGCGCAACCAGGAAATTGCATTGGCCATATTAGCCAAAAAATTCAGCAAGTGATTGAAGGAGCAGGCTATTTTCCTATTAAAGTCCTAACTGGTCATGGGATTGGCCGTAAACTGCATGAAGATCCCCTGATCCCGGGTTTTCTTAAAGGTAAGCTGAGTGATAGCCCAAAGCTTTGGCCAGGGATGAGCTTGGCAATTGAAGTTATTTATGGCCAGACCAGCAGTGATGTGGTCATGGAGAATGATGGCTGGACTATTTCAACAAAAGATGGTAAAATGTCAGGGCTATTCGAAAAGACGATAGCGGTAACCGAAAACGGTCCCCTGATTTTAACCAAATTTGAGGGTAATTAATTACTCAAAGGGGAAAATAACAGGGGAGCTTCATG
>JAMCYY010000037.1 GCA_023473205.1 Patescibacteria group bacterium | reverse complement strand
TAAAACTTCTTCTCTAGTTAAACTAGTCATAATTACTCTTCATTATAACTTATTTTTTTTCTTTATTTCTCCCTGTGACACCCGTGGTACTCGTGATACTTTTGATACTCTTAGGAGTTATTCCATCTGTTCTAATGCTTGGATCCTTAGCTCAATTGGTGGATGAGTACTAAATAAATTGGAAAACCAGCCACTGCCTTCTTCACCTTTAAAAGGATTAACGATATATAATGGGGCTGTTGCCCGATTCGCTGCCTCAAGCGGCTCCCGGTCAGCGGAAATTTTTTTCAACGCCCGAATCAATCCTGAAGGCTGACGGGTTAACAAAACTCCACTGGCATCTGCCAAAAATTCCCTTCTTCTGGAAAGGGCAAGCTCTATTAACTTACTAATTAACGGGGAAAGAATCGCCAAAATTAAACCAACCAGGAAAACTATCCCTCCTAACCCATCTTGTCCTCCTTCTCCATCTTTCCGTCTTCCGCGAAACATTCCGCTTCTTACAAACCAATCAGAGAGTAAAACAATCATTCCAACTAAAACCGCGACAACTGACATTAGTCTCATGTCATAATTTCTAATATGGGAAATCTCATGCGCCACTACGCCTTCGATTTCTGTCCGGTCTAATTTGTCCAAAAGCCCGGTTGTTGCCGCAATGGCGGCGTGATTTAAATCTCTTCCTGTAGCAAAAGCATTGGGTGCAGAATCCTCAATAACATAAAGCTTCGGCATCGGAATACCGGCGGCTAGACTCAAATTTTGCACGGCAGTATAAAACTTAAAATCTTCCTCACGGGTTGCTGGCCTGGCTCCGGAAACGGTTAAAATTATTTGGTCTGAATACCAGTAACCCAAAAAACTGGTTACACCGGAAACAATTAAAGCCAGACCAACAAAATCTGGGCCATAGCCTAAAGCGCGGCCAAGAAAATAAACAACAATCGCCACAAAAATGGCAAATAAAATTACAATAACATTTGACCGTGTTTTGTTACGGTCAACTTGTTCATAAACATTAAGCATCTTGCTTGCCCTCCGTAGCCAATTTTTTGGCGTAGGAGGATCCTCCTTATCCTTCTATCCCCTCTTGTCCTTCTCGTTATAATTTTACTTTTGGTCCTTTCGTTTCCTCATCACTTACTTCAAGATGTTCCCCGCTAACCGGAGTTGTTAATCCTTTTTCTGGCTGAAAATTGAAAATTTTGGCTACCAAGTTGCTGGGAAAAGTGACTAAGGTAATATTGTAATCTGCGGTTAAATCAATTAATGTCCGACGTGAATACATTACCTTATCTGCCGTATCTCTAAGCTCATCCATAAGCTTGTTAACCGACTCAACTCCTCTAATTTGAGGAGTGCTTTCCACCACGACCCTGAATTCACCAAGAACTTTTTGCAGTTTTTCTCCGGCGTCAACCATAAGTTGAGGATCATTCTTTGCCGTTGCTTCCAAAATTGATTTTCTGGCTGAAGTTAATTCGGCAAAAATCTCTTTCTCATGTTTGAGATATCCCTTAACAGATTCCACTAAATTGGGAATTAAATCTGCTTGCCTTTTTAACTGGTTGCCGATTTCTTGAATTGAGGCTTGAATCCTGGTCCTCAAAGTTACCAACTTGTTATAAGTAGACCAAACAAAAAAGGCAATTAAAACTAAAATAATTAAAATAATTACTGACATATTTTCACCTCCTTTTTAATTAAAAAAATAATAATCTTTCCACTTCATCTAAACTGCATGTATTAAGAATATCTTTTTTCTCTGCCCAACCGCGTTTGGCAACAGCAACACCGTATTTCATCAGATCCATTTGGTCAACAGCATGTGAGTCACTATTAATTACTAATTTTACACCATTTGTCACTGCTTCCCTAACTAAAAAATCAGGAAGGTCTAATCGGTTAGGCCAAGCAGAAATTTCTAAAAATTTATTATTTCTCAAACAAAAATCAAAAATCTTTTCCCAATCAAGTTCATAACCTTCTCTTTCGTTAATTTTTCTTCCAGTCGGATGACCAAGAATTTTTACTTTAGGATGAGAAAGCCCTCGAATTACCCTTTGAGTCATTTTTTCTTTGTTTAGGTCGAAACTACTGTGGACAGAAGCAATTGCATAATCAAGAAACTCAAACGCCTTATCAGGAATACTTAACTCGCCGGAAGGCTTAATATCAATTTCTAAACCATTGAAAATTTTAATGGGTAATTTATTTCTTCTTTCTTTCACGGCGTTTTCATATGAGTAAATAAATTTATCAAAATAATCTTTTTTTCTTTTCAATAAATTGATAACTTTGTCTTCTTTATGTTTGGATGTCGAAGGATTATGTTCAGTAAAACCTAGATATTGATAATTAAGTCTTTCTCCCATTTCAACCATTGCTTTTAGGCTGGAAACACCTTCGTCATGTGAAGGTTCAATTGGAAAATCAGAATGAAGATGCAAATCTCCTTTAATGTCTTTTAATTCAACCAAATTAGGCAAGTTATGCTTGAGAGAGGCCTCAATTTCTCCAGTATCTTCTCTGATCTCTGGCGGAATATAATCAAGTCCCAAAGCTTGATAAAAGTCAATCTCATTCTTAAATTTTTGTTCTGTTATCTGTGTTCTGCTTTCTGGCTTCTGTCTATTGTCTACCGTCTTCAGCTTTTTTATTCCATATTCAGAAAGTGATTTACCTTTAGAGAGGGCAAACTCCCTTAAAGCAATATTGTGTTGTTTACTGCCGGTAAAATGCTGAAGCATTGCCCCGAAACTCTCCGGTAAAGAAGTACGAATATCCACTTGTTGCCCATTTTGGAGGGTCACCCTGCCTAAATCTTTCTCGCCCCGATCTAAAACTTTTTGAATTTTTGGGTATTTAAAAAAATAATTTAATACTTCCTCAGGCTTATTTGTGGAAACAGCGATATCAATATCGCCAACTGTCGCTAGTTTTCGGCGTAAACTGCCTAAAGGATAAGCTTCGACCACTTCTGGATTTTTTTTTAAATAATTGATTAACTCTTCAGCCAGTTCATTGGCAAAGTAAAGCGGCATTCTTTTAGTTTCAACTTCACCCTTTTCATAAGAGTCAATTCCTCTAAGTAAATCCTGTTCTAATTTTTCTCCAAATCCCTCTAACTTCTTAACTTCTCCGGCTAAAGCTTTTTCCTTAAGTTTCTCTACCGCCTCTTTCTCCTCAGTAATCTTAAGTTCTTTAGCTAAAACCAAGGCTCGTTTCGGCCCGACTCCGGGAATTTTTTCTAAAGCAAACATTGCCGGAGGCAGTCCCTGCATCACTTTTTCAAAGTGTTTCACTTTATTGGTCCGGAAAAGCTCATCCAAATGTTGGGCAATACTTTTACCCACTCCAGGAACTTGATCTAATTTACCTTCATCCCAAAGGTCTTTAAGTTCACTTGTAGAATGTTCTACGGATGCAGCAGCCGTATCATAAGCACGAATTTTAAAACGGTTCTCACCTTTTACTTCATAAGCAGATTCTACCCGGCGCAATAATTCTGCAATTTCTTGATTGGTAAAATATTTGTTCATATAATGCATTTTATACTTTTGATACTTTTATATTACTACCACATTGACTCTCCCTACAAGCTGAAGGTATAATTATAAAGGTCAAAAAATCATTATGCCCAAGGCATATGTTTATATTCTGAAATCAGAAAAAAATGGAAGGTTTTACATCGGGAGCACCAATAACCTTCTAAGGAGAATAAACGAACATTTCGAAGGAAAGGCTAAATATACACGTAACAATAGGCCATTAAAATTAGTTTTTTCTCAAGAATACGAAAATCTTAAAACAGCAAGATCAATTGAAAAAAAACTTAAAAAGTTTGCTAATCAAAATATAA
>JAMCYY010000008.1 GCA_023473205.1 Patescibacteria group bacterium | reverse complement strand
GCCGTACCCAGGGTGAAACTCAGGCATTACCAAGGACTGGGTTTCCGCTGGAGTTAGCAGTAATTTTTTCAATTTCCACTATAATTTCTGGCTGGGGTTTGCGTAAATTCCCAAAGTAAATTTTACCCATTTTAATAATTTGCCTTCTTTTCCCAAAAAACGTAGAATTTACATACATTGCGGGATCGTCTAATGGTAGGACGATAGCCTCTGGAGCTATCTATCATGGTTCGAATCCATGTCCCGCAGCTCGTTTTTGTCTTTTTGGTACTTTTTGATTGCTTCAAAGATCAACTGGAAGCTAAATCGCATTTTTATTCATTTCTGATTTTGATAAAGAGGTAAAGAGATGTTTTAAAAATAGAGAGGCTGTTAAGGGTTAAGTAAGAAAATAGAGAGATTAAGGATAGTGGCGAAGGTGACCCAGAAAAGATAAGGGATTAAAAGATAGGAAGCAGTTTTGGAGATTTTGTAGAATTTAATAATGGTAATTAAAATCAGGATCCAAAGGATTGATATATCTATTAGTCCCAGCATTGGAGAATGAAGACCAAAAAACAGTATTGACCAGAAAAAATTAAATACCAGTTGGGCTATGAAAAAACTTAGCGCTGTTTTTACTGCCTTTTTCTCTAAACCTTTTATCCAGACAAGATAAGCTGCCACTCCCATTAAAAAATAAAGGATGGTCCAGGCAGGCCCAAATACCCAGTTTGGGGGAGAAAAGGAAGGTTTTGTAAGTGTTTGATACCAGGTTGGTATGCTGGATAGAGTAAAAGGGGTTACAGCTATTCCTACCAGTTCACACCCAATTGTTGAAATCAGGAACTTTGAAAGTTTACCCACTAATATTTAGTATATTCATAAAGTAATTACATATTCAAGAAGCACAAAATGGAAATAGTTTTTGCAAAAGATTGCCCAAGTAACTTATGAATTTTTCCGAACAGCAAAAATATTGCCGGCGAAATTAATCAAAAGGTTCATTTAAATAGCCAATTGTCAAAAGGTTATCAGCAAATTTTTTAACTGACAAATTTTTCAGTTGCAACGCCTGATGGATATTTGGACAACCTGTTCCGCCAATGGTAATGGCAGTTTGGCCGCCTATCAAAATCGGGGCCTGAAAAGCATATACTTTATCAATTAGTTTGGCATCGATAAAATTCCCCAAAGTTTCTCCGCCTCCTTCAACTAAAATGCTGATAATTTCTTTTTCCCACAGTTTCGATAAAAGCTCTTTTATTGGTATGTGTCCGGAATCAAAAACCAAAACAGTAAGTCCGCGGTTTTCCAATTGTTCTTTTTTAAATTTATCTGCTTTGGTTGTTGTTGCAATGATTACATTTAAGTCGCGGAGAACCTGTGCCTTTAAAGGAATTCGGAGTCGAGGGTCAAGAATAATCCTGATAGGATCTTTTTTCCTTTTTATTCTTGTTCCCAAGTGAGGGTTATCAGCAAGGACAGTATTGACCCCTACCAAAATCGCCTGGTAATTTGTCCGTAATTTTCTGGCATATAATCTGGCTTTTTTATTAGTGATCCATTTTGAATCACCAGTTTTTGTTGCCAATTTTCCATCTAAAGAAGCAGCAAATTTTACTGCCACAAAAGGGCGTTTTTTCTCATGATATGTAAAAAATGTCTCATTCAATATTTTGGCTTCGTTTTCTAATACCCCTATCACTATTTCTATACCGGCTTTTTCCAAGGTGGTTTTTCCCTGGCCCCAGACTTTTGGGTTAGGATCTAAACTCGCACAAACGACTCTTTTAATTCCTGATTGAATGATTTTGTCTACGCATGGGGGTGTTTTGCCAAAATGAGAACACGGTTCGAGATTGACATATAGCATTGCTCCTCCTGGGTCTTCTTTTAAAGAATCTAAGGCCTCAATTTCTGCATGAGGAAAGCCGGCTTTGCGGTGAAAGCCTTGGCCGATAATCCGACCTTGTTTTAGTATAATTGCTCCCACTTTCTTTTTGGTTTTGAGATACCTTGTATCTGTTTTATTGGGTTTAATTTCTAGAGAAATTCTTTTTAAAATATTTATGCCATATTTGGAGAGTTGGTCTTTTTTATCCGGGTTATTGGTTAACAGGTTAATTTCTATTGCTCCTAAATCTTTCAGAATATCGGCTGCTACTTCATAACTGCGTAGATCTGAGGGAAACCCTAGCGCTTCATTAGCCTCCACTGTATCATAGCCTTGGTCTTGCAGCGCATAGGCTTTAATTTTATTTGTTAATCCAATGCCTCGTCCTTCCTGGTTTAGATAAAGGATGATCCCCTCTCCTTTTTTGGCGAGCATTTTCATGCTTTTATTCAGTTGCGCGCCGCAGTCACATCTTAATGAGAAAAAAGTGTCACCAGTTAAGCACTGGGAATGGATCCGGGTCAGGACTCCTTTTTTAATTTGTCCCATTGTTAATACAGTATGTTCACGGTTATCAGTTAAGGATCTGTAGATAATTATTTTGAATAAGCCGTATTTTGTCGGCTGGTCAGAACTGGCAGTTTTAACAACACAAGATGTCTCGTTAATTGATGGCAATGGATTCTTTTTTAAATATTTAACCAGGTCTTTAATAGAAATAATTTTTAGATTTAATTTTTTAGAAAGTTTAGTTAATTCGGAAACTTTAGCTGTTTGATGGTTATCTGAGAGGATTTCACAAACCACCCCGCTGAGATTTAAACCAGCCAACCTAGCCAGGTCAACTGCTGATTCAGTATGCCCGGTTCGCTCTATTGTTCCGCCATCCTTAGCAATTAGACCAAAAACATGGCCGGGTCTGACTAGATCAGCGGGTTTAGATTTAGGGTTTGCCATGATTTTGATAGTTTTAAACCTATCCTCCGCTGAAACTCCAGTGGTGATACCTTTCTTGGCATTGACTGAAATTGTGAAACTAACGCCGGTTTTTTCGTCGTTGTGTTGGGTGTCCACCATGAGCGGAAGTTCTAATTGGTGGGCCTGTTTTTTGGTGATGGCTACACAAAGCAGTCCTCCGCCTTGTCTGATCATGGTGGTAATTGCCGAGGGAGTTATTTTATCGGTTGGAATATAAAAGTCTGCCTCTTTTTCCCGATGGGTGTCCATCAGGATAATCATCTTACCTTTTTTAATATCTGTTATTGCATCAGGAATGCTAGAAAATTTCATATAGTTAAATTCTTGAAATAATTTTTATCATTTCTAAAGCTGTCAAAGCTGCTTCAACCCCTTTGTTTTCTTTAGTTCTGGTAGCCCGAATTAAGGCATCTTTCAGATCGTAAACTGCCAGGACTTCAAATATCACCGGTATTTCATATTGCAAAGATATTTCCATACAACCTCTGGCGCATTCACTGGCAATTTGTTCGAAGTGATAGGTATCTCCTTTGACAATGGCCCCGAAAGTAATGATGGCACTATATATTTCCTTTTTGGCCAGTTTTTTAACTACCAAAGGTATTTCCAAAGACCCCGGTACTCTAAAAATATCTATTTGGTTTGAATTTAGCCCTTTTTTCTTGAAAGTTTTCAGGCAATTTTTTTCCAGGTTTTCAGCTACTTCTTTACGGAAACTGCTGCTGACGATGGCAATTCTAATATCTGATAGCTTCATTTAGAAAGTTTCTCCATATATTTGGTTAAAATATCGGTTTCAATATTGACGTAGTCGGAGATTTTAAGAGTATGAAACATGGTGTTCTCCCAGGTGAAGGGGATAATACCGACTGTGAAATAATTTTTACTGACTTCAATGAGTGTTAAAGAAACACCATTTACAGCAATTGGCCCTTTCTCTACCATAAATTTTGTTAAAGTAGGGGAGACTGAAAATTTCAAAATTCTGCTGTTGCCAGAAGGTACAATACTCAAAAGTTTTGCAATTCCATCAACATGTCCTTGGACAATATGACCTGAT